>DASYCR010000126.1:0-10543 GCA_036500095.1 Polyangiaceae bacterium | reverse complement strand
GCTGTCGCGGGAGCCGGCAAGGGAGCCATGAGTTTTTTCGTCAGCAGCCAGACCAACCCGAACGCCGATCTCGGAGGCTTGAGCGGGGCAGATGCGCGATGTCAGAGGCTCGCCAGCGCGGTCGGCGCGGGCAGCTCGACGTGGCACGCCTATTTGAGCGTTGCGCACGACGTGGCCAGCGGTAACAAACCCGTCAACGCTCGCGATCGCATCGGGCAGGGGCCCTGGTACAATCAAAAAGGCGTGCTCGTTGCCCAGGATTTGAAGGCGCTCCACGCGCGCACCGGCGATCCGGAGGTTTTTCTCGACGAACGTGGGCAGAAGATCAAAGGACAATGGGCCGGCTCGCCGGCGCCGGTCGAGCACGACGTGCTGACGGGTTCGGATGCGAACGGCAACGTGATGGCGGATATGACGTGCGGGGATTGGACGGGCAGCAGCGCGAACAGCGCGGCTCAAGTCGGGCACAGTGACGGGCTCGGCCCGAACAAGAACGGGAGCCCGCCATACTCGTCCTGGAACTCGGCGCACGCGAACCAGAGCTGCGCGGACACGGGACCGCGCGGCGGAGCCGGACGCATCTATTGCTTCGCGGTCAAGTAGCGTCGCATGGCGTGCGCCGCGCGCTACGCTTGGAGCTCGGTCTTCGCGACCGGGTAACCGTCCGGGCGGCGCACGGCATAGGACAGCGCGAGGATCTCGACCAGCACGATGCGATAGACGGCGTGCACGTCGTCCACGTCGATTTCCTCGGCGTGCGCGTCGAGCGTCGCGTCGATGTGTTCGTGGATGTAAGACAGAATATGCGGCTGCTCCATGGCGACCACGTCGTCGCTGTCGAGCGCCTCGGCCGGGTCGGCGCGGCGCAGCTCTTCGTCCAGCGTGAGCAGCTCGTCGGTGGCCTGCAGCTCTTCTTCCTTCACTTCATCCAGGTAGGAGCCGTGCGCGCGCTCGAAGGCGAGCCACACGGTCAAGGCCAAAAAATAGCCCAGCGCGAGCGCGGTCTCGTCGAGTGGTTTGCCGAGGGCCTCCGCCACGTGGGCGGCGAGGGCGGGCTGCGCGCGCTCGAAGCGCTCGAACGATTCGTCGAGCTGGGAGCGCGCTTCTTCGTCGTCGTCCGCCAGGTTTTCTCGGACGGCTTCGAGCGAGTGGGACGCGACGGTCGCGTATGGCGGGACAGGACGAATGGCCGAACGACGAACCCACACGATACGAGAGATGTAGCATGGCGCGCCCTGCCTGTGAAAAGCTCGAATTTCAAAAAACAAACCAGGCTTACGATCATCCCGTGCACGAGCCCGAACAACCCGCCGAGAAGGCGCGAACTTTCACCAGCAATGACGAGGGTGTGAAGCGACGCCTTGCGCGCAAAATCCTGCTCGTTCTGCCGCTCGTCGTTCTATGCGCGATCGCGCTCTCCGCGGGCGTAGAGCTGGCGCGTTGCGCCGGACGTGTTCTACCTGGAGTGCATGTGGGTATGGTCGATTTGTCGCGGCTCGGCCCGGAGCAAGCGCGCGACAAGATCCTGGAATTTGCCGAGAGTACGTCGTCGAGCGCGCTCACGCTCGCGGTCGGCAGCGCGCGCGCTGCCGTGAGCGCGCAAGAAGTCGGATTCGCGATCGACGCGCCGGCGAGCGTGACGCGCGCGCTCAGCTGCGGTCGCGAAGGCGGCGCCGTGACGAACTGGCTCGGCGTCATGCGGCGTTGGTTTCGACCCAGCGTCGTTCCGCTCGTGGCGCATTTGGATCCCGAGCGACTCGCCGAGCGGATGCGCGACCTGTCGCAGACTCTGATCGCCGATCCGCCGTTCGCTGGCGGCTTGCGTGTGGTGGACGCGCAGATCGAAGCCGAGTATCCGCGCGCCGGCCACGTGCTCGAGCGGAGCGGGCTCGCAGCCGCGTTGCGTGACGCCTGGCTCGGCGGTGTGAAGGAAGTGACGCTGGCGACGCGCGTGGAAACACCGCGGGTTCAGCGCGCGGAAGTCGATCGCATCGTCCTCTTGGCCCGGCAGCTCGCGAGCGGCCCGCTCGAGCTCACGGCCCCCGAGAGCGACGCGCACATCACGCTCGATTCTCTGGAAATAGCCGGGATCCTGAGGGCCCGCGCCGCTTCGGAAGACAAGCTCGCCGTCGCCTGCGACCCAGACGCGCTCGACAAACTGATCGCGCCGCACAAGGCGGAGATCGAACGCGCCGCACAGGACGCGCGCTTTCAAATCGACGACCAGGATCACGTGCATGTCGTGCCCGGACACGCGGCCTCTGTACTGGACGCGGCGCGCTTGGCGGAAGCCGTGTGCAGCGCGGCGGCGAGCAGCGCGCGGCACGCCGTGCTGCCCGTCACCGTCGGCGCGGAGCCGGCGCTCAGCACCGAAGCCGCGCTCGCGCTCGGCATTCGCGGGCTCGTGAGCTCGTTTTCGACGCATCATGCCTGCTGTCAACCGCGCGTGCAGAACATTCACCACATCGCCGACCTGCTCACGGGCACCTTGGTACGCCCGGGCGAGACCTTCTCCATCAACCAGAAGCTCGGTCCGCGCTCGGTCAAGGGCGGTTTCGTGCCCGCGCCGAGCATCGAAGACGGCGACATGGTCGACACCATCGGCGGCGGTGTGAGCCAGTTCGCGACCACGATTTTCAATGCGCTATTTTACGGCGGCTACGACATCATCGAGCGTCAGCCGCACACGTATTGGTTCACGCGCTACCCGATGGGCTACGACGCTACGCTCTCCTACCCGCATCCGGACATCGTGTTCAAGAACGACAGCGACGCGGGCGTCTTGATTCAAACCGCGTACACCGACACGACGATCACCGTGAAGCTCTACGGCGACAACGGCGGGCGCAAGGTGCGCGCGCAGATCTCGGAGCGACAAAATATCGTGCAACCGCCGCTCGAATACATCCCGAACCGCAGCCTGGACGCCGATCGCGAGAAGACGCGCGAGGGTGGCATGATCGGTTGGTCGGTGATCACCAAGCGCATCATCACGTTTCCGAACGGACAGAGCAAAGAAGAGAAACGGAAAGTGACGTACAAGCCGCGCGCGCGCCGCGTGGAGGTGCACCCGTGCCGGATCCCTGCCGGTGAACCCGGTCACACCGGTGAGCGCTGCCCCGTGCCGGAGGCGACGGAGGCAGAGGGCAGCAGCGAGCCCGCCGCTCAATGAGCGAAGCGGCCCACGCGCGCGCGAAAAGCCGTGCCCGGCCCGCGTAGCGTGGGCGAGCTGTCCGCCGCAGACACGAACGCGCTCTGCCCGCGCGGGAGTGGCAGCGAGTGAGGACCGCTCTCGACCGCGCATGAGCCGCTCGTGCACAGGAGGATCTCGGGGCCGACGTGCTCGTCGAGCGCGTACGCTTCCGAGCTGAGCTCGATGCGCGACAGCTCGAACTCGGGCGCTGGCGTGTCATACGTCCGCGCCGCGCCGCGGGCGACGCCCGTCAGGACCGGCACGGGACCGTCCGCGAAGTCGAGCACCTTGAGTAACTCTGGGACGTCGACGTGCTTGGGCGTGAGGCCGCCACGCAGCACGTTGTCGGAGTTGGCCATGATCTCGATCCCGGTCCCGCCGAGGTACGCGTGCAAGTTGCCGGCCGGCAAATAGATGGCCTGACCCGGCGTGAGCTCGACCAGATTGAGCAGGAGCGCGCTCGTGACGCCGATGTCGCCCGGATAGAGCGCCGCGATGCGCAGTGTCCAGCCGAACTCGGCCTCATACCTCGAGGAGCGGCCGAGCGCGGCGCGCGCGCGCTCCACGGTTTCTCGGCTGAGCGCGCTACGGCGCGCGGGCTCCGCCGTCATCAGTTGCGAAAAGACGGCTCGGAGCCCGCTCGGATTGGGCTCGGCTGCGAGTGGCCGCAGGGCTTGCTCGAGCAGCGGACTCTCGAGCGCGCCGAACAGCTCGAGCGTTTCGCGCGCCGAGCGAAAGCCGCACAACGCGTGGAACGGCGTGAGCGCGCAGAGCAGCTCCGGCTTGTGGTTGTCGTCCTTGTAGTTGCGCTGCGCGGCGCCCAGCGGAACGCCCGCGGCCTGCTCAGCGGCGAAACCGGCGCGCGCTTGGGCGAGGCTCGGATGAGCTTGCAGCGAGAGCGGCGTTTCGGCGGCGAGCACCTTGAGCAGGAAGGGCAAGCGCGGCCCGAAGCGCTGCGCCACCGCTGCGCTCAACAGTTCATTCGGGCGTTCTTCGATCAGCGTGAGCAGTGATTGTTTGCTCGGCAGCGCGCGCGAAGACGCGCTCGGATGCGCGCCGAGCCAGAGCTCGGCTTCTGGCTCGGGTGTCGGCGCGCCGCGACCTTGCAGCTCCGCGATCGCGCGATGCGAGCCCCACGCATAGGGCTGGATCGAATTTTCCAGAGAGAACATGCTCAGGGGGTGGCCAGCTGCCGCGGGAAGATCAGCACGAACGAATTCGGGCTTGGATTGTAGAGCAACGTGTCCGAGCTTGGCTCTGCCGATTGGTACGCGGCATACCAGGGCAGGGCCCGCCAGGTTTCGGTGTCCTTGATGAACTCGGGCACGATCAAATCGAGCTCCACGTAGCGTGAGCCCGTGAGGGCGGCGAGCCGAGGCCCGAACGACCACGCTTCCTGGCCGGGGCGAGGGACTAGATCGTTGTGCAGCGCGCCGCCGTACGAAAGCACGATTTGCTCCTGGTTCTCCGGTTTGTCGAGCAGCGCTGCGAGCTCGCGTTCAGTCACGTCGCCGACCATTTGCAGCATGCGCGCGATGTCCGTCTCACCGGCGTTGGCGATGGCCTCGAACTCCTCGCAGGTCGGCGTGAGCGCTTGCGGTTCGATGCCCATGCGCTTGGCGAGCTTGCCGAGTGCGACGAACTGATTCTGATCTTGCGGCGCTTGATGCTCCGTGATCGGAGCCTGCTTCTCGGCCGTCTTTTTTTCGGCTTTGCCGCACTTGCCGTTGGCGATCACGAGCTCGATCACCATGTCCTTGGCCTTGCCGGCGAGGTGCGGCAGGAGCTGCTCGGCAAAACGCCGCGTGCTGGAGGGGACGCGCGGCGAGTCGTCCTGTGCGTGCGTCTCACCGACGGCGAGCACTCTCGGGTGCAGCGCGAGCACGTGCTCGAAGGCAGCCCCCGCGGACGCGAACGACAAACAACCGAGGGAGCCGCAGGGCGTTGCCACGCTGGCGGGCGGCGGGGGCACGGAGTTCCCTGCAGTCGCGTTGCTCGTTCCCGAGGCAGCCGCGCTCGGAGCACGCGTACCCGTGGCATTGGCCGCCACGCTGACCGAGCTTGTCGGCGTTGCGGGCGGCGGGCGCGAGCAGCCAGCCACGCACAGGAACACTACGAACCTAAACGACGAGCGCACGCTCGATCATGGACTTATGATCGGCTTCCGTGCAAGCCGCTGGAGCTATTGTGGCGCGGGTCGCGATTTGGTCCTAGGGCGCTGGGGGCGAGCTGAGCGTTCATCACATCTTGACCTCAACCGCAGCCTTCCTGGGGTGCAGGGGCGACTAAATCTAAAGTGACGCGCGCGTCGCGAGCACGCGTAGCTCGCCGGGCGTGAGCCAGCCCTCGACCCCGCCCCATTCCACTCGATCCAGATTGGGTCTCCGCTCGAGGACGTACACGGAGGCGCCCTCCGGGACGCTCACCGCGTCGCTGCCGCGGCCTTTGGCGAGTGGCTTGCCCGCTTCATCGAGCAAGCGCGCTTCCTCCACGATCACGACGGCGGGCTCGGAGCTCAGGCGAAAGTGCCGGGCGCCCGCGGTGAGCGCGGCGCAGCTGGCGAGCAAGGCCGTGCCGACGCCGATCGCGACACCGCCGACCACGCCGCTGTTGGTTGCCTTCAAGAAGCGCCGTGTGAAGAGGCCGGCCGCGAGCAAGAGCGAGCCGAGCGCCGCAAAGCCCGCCCAGGTATTTTCGTCGAGCAACGAGCACGCGGCGCGGGCGAGCGACGGCCGCGCCATCACGGGCGCGACGCCCTCCCGCACGTGGCGGCGCGAGATCTCGGCTCGGATCTTGTCGAGTCCGAGCTCGGCCTCGCGATCGTCGGGCCGGAGCTCGAGCGCCTCCGCGAGCGCTGCGGCGGCGCGCCCGAGATCGCCGGGCCGCGCTTGCGCGCCGCGCGCCCGTTCGACGTACGCCGCCGCGCGATCGAAGCTCGCGTCCGGGTGCACGAAGCCGCGATCTGCCAAAAGTTCGAAGCGATCGATCGCTTCGGTGGTGGCGCCGTGCTCGAGCGCGGCCACGGCTTGCTCGAAGAGCCCGCGTGAATCCTGCGAGACCTGCGCGGCCAGGGCGAGGGCGATGCCCAGCGCGGCGCTCAGCACGGCAAGCTGCATAAAACGCCGCACTCTCGCTCCTATTCCGGGGGCGCGACCTTGGCGCTACGCAGATCGGTAATTAACCTTCGGGACCGTGTGACGAGCTCTTTGGCCTGTACACCGCTCGGCGCACCGATGAAGCGCAACGCGTCGCAATCCTCGAGCAGGCGGCTCGTGTCACGCGCGAGCTCTTCGGGTAAGCCGCGTAGCGCGAGCGCCGCGCCTAGCTCGCTCTTCAGGACGGCCCGCGCCTTCAGGCCGAGCTTGAGCTCGATCGCGCCGAACAGGGCGCGCTCGAGCGCAGCCACGGTGCCGGCCGCGTCCTTGCTCGCGGCGCTGTCGGCCTCCGCGAGCGAAAGTTCGATCTGGGCAGACAGCGACTGACCGCGCGCGCGCAGTCGTTCGCGCAGTGTGCCGAGCAGCGACAGACCGCCGCCGCTCAAGATGACGCCGAGCGGCGCACCCAACAAAAATAACCAGAAGCCCTTGCGGTCGCCGAGGGGTTTCTGCGCGCTGGCTTCGGCGCCGAGCACCTTGCGCAGACGGAGAACTGAAGCTAGTCGGTCGACGCGTTCGTCCGGCGGGTGTTTCGAGAGGTTCGGATTCGGCGTCACGCTGACGGTCCCGAGCGCCGCGCGCGCGATCTGGTAGACGTGCCGCTTGGGATCGTAAAACGGCAGGGTGAGCTCGCCGAGGTCGATCGAGCCGGGCTGGTTGATGCGCACCACGTACGTGAACACGCGCGAACCTTGCACGATGTTCTCTTTGGCCTCGACGTGCTCGTTGACGGACGGCTCGAGCCACTCGACGCCCGTCTTCTCCGGCGTGATGAGCTTGAATGGCACGTTGCCGACGCCCGACAAGGTGGCCACGACCGACACGGCGTCGCCCGCCATGATTTGCCGGGGATCGACGGCCGCGTTGAGCGTGTAGTCCCCGACGTCTCCGAGCTTGTAGCCGGGCGGCCTGCCCTGCAACGGCGGCTCACTCACGATGACTTCCGCGAGATTGCTCTCACGCACGAGGCCTTGCGTCGGCGTCTTGTTCGGGTAGCCCTCGCCCGCGAAGCCCATCTTCATGGCGCCCGCTTGCAGGGTGCCCGCGTGCAGCGGAAAGAGCGCAAGCTCTCGGATCTTTGCGCCGAGGAAACGCGTGCCGGCGATGTTGAGCGGATGAAAGCGCCCACCGTCCGGATCCTCCACATTGTACGAGAGAAAATCCGCGTGCGTCGGCTCGGTGCTGCTCGCGGGCTTGAACAATCCGCGTGAGCCATAGGCGTATATCCGCAACGAGAGCTGCTCGCCGATGACCGCGCGCTTGGGCGTCAGAGTCGCGTGCAAGAATGCCAGCGGGTCGGGCGCTTGCTGAACGCGCATGTCCTCCGGCGAGTTGTCGACTTCCGGCGCGGCCTGTTGGTCCTGCGGCTCTTGAAAGAAGCCGGGCGGCAGGAAGTTGCCACCGCCGAATTGGTTCATGAACGTGAACGGATCGAAGGGACTTGGTCCACCGGTTCCGGCGGGTCCGCCCGTTCCCGCCGGTACCACCTCTACCAGTTGCGCGTCACCTTGCACGCGCGTGCCCGAGATGGTCATCACGGGTGGACCGACCTTGAATTTGCCGGGGCTCGACGCGGTCACTTGCCAGGTGAAGCTCAGTCCCTGGTTCATGGTGCCGGACGTGAGATCCATCGTGGTCTCGGAGCTGTGGCTCGGGCTGGAGGCGTGCATGCTGGCGGGCAGCGTGAGCTTCGCGTCGGTCACGGTGGCGCGGCCGCCGTTCGACATGGCGGTAAACTTCACCAAAAATGTCTGTCCCACTTCCACACGGCGCGCGTTCACGACCGTGTGCGTGCTGTATTGGGCCTGCGCCTGAACCGTGATCAAGACGGCGCTTGCCGTGACGAGGGCACCGAGGCGATAGCCAGCGAAGCTCATTTGTCCTCCATCGTCGGGCGATGATGAGCGTGGTTTTTGGCGGCGTGCTCTTGCAGAGTGGGCGCCTGTTCCAACTGATCGAGGATGCGGTCGTCTTGGTTGGTTTGGGGCTTCGGGGGTTCCGGCTTCGGGCCGGCGTCGGCTTGATCTTGCGGCTGGGGCTTGGGCGCGCCGCTGTCTTGACCGGCGTCCTGGCCGCCCGCGTCGGGCTGCTTGTTCTGGTCGTCTTGATCCTTCTTTTGACCGCCGTCGGGGTTCTGCTGGCTGCCGCCGTCGCCCGAGCCGCCGTCGGGCGAGCCGCCGTCTTGTGGGCCCGCGTCTGGCTTGCCAGCGTCGCGATGCTTGTCCTCGATACGCCTGAGCGCGATGGCTCGATTGTACGCCGCGTCGCTGCCGATGCTGTCGCCCGCGTCCGGAGGCAGACCCGGGATCAGGTGCAGCACGGCGTCGTAGCTCTTGACGGCCGCCTCGTAATCTCGCCGTAAAAATTCGAGGTTGCCTTCCAGGTAGAACGCGCGCGCGCGCAGATCCGCCGGCTGTGCGGCATCGCCGGACACGACTTTGACGATGCGCAACGCGCAGTCGACCTCCTGGCTGCGCCGGCCGAGCTCGGCGTCTTCTTGCGGCGTGCTGCCGGCGTCGCCGATCGGTTCCTCTTCTCCAAAACGATGACCGAAGCGCTCCGCGAGCTGAAACAATCCGAGGCCTAGATCGAAGCTGGCGTTCGGCTTGGAGTGCACCGGCTCGGGCGTGCCGATGTCGCCATTTTCGCATTTGCCGGTCGACAAATAAGACTCGAGTAGCTCGACCGCGGAACCCGCGTCGCCGCCGTCGATCGCGTGGATCGCCTCGTCGACGGCCGGCGCGTTGCGCTCGAACAGCGAGTCCGCCTTGGAACAAGCCGAGACGAGCAGCGGCGCCGCGCAAAAGGCCAGGAGCGCGCTCGCCGTCAGCGCGGCGGCGCGCGGACGCGGTTTGCCGACGCGGCGCTTCTTGAGGCGGCGCGGCGCGGGCGGCGCGCTCGGCTTGCCGCGTTTGTGGGCTTCGTTGACGAAGGTTTCGAGCAGCACGAGCAGGAGCGCGAGCGCGAGCGGATAGGCATAGACGTCCGCGTATACCGTCTCCACCTTTTCCGAGAGCTCTTCGGTCACCATGCGCCCGAGCCGCCGTGAGATCTCGTTGATGCTTGTCTCACCACGCTCGCTGCGCACGACCACGCCGCCGGTGGTGCTGGCGATTTTCGTGAGCTGCTCTTCGCCCTCGGCGGAGAGCGAGGTCATCACCGGCTTGCCTTGCTCGTCCATGCGCATGCCGTGCGCTATGCCGTTCTCGTCGATGTCCGGGATCGGCTCGGGCGTGCGCCCGCCGATCTGTACGACGTCGATGGTGATCTCGCTTTGCTTGGCGGATTCGGCGACCACCAGCGGATCGCCCTCGAGATCCTCGCCGTCGGTGACGAGCAGCATCACGCGCTTGTGTTTTTGCGACGTCGGATCGCGGTCCAACAGCTCGCGCCCTTCCTCCAGGGCGCGGGCGATCGCCGTGCCACCGACGGGCATGTCATTCGGCGTCATTTGCCGCAAAAATTGCGAGATGGCAGCGCCGTCGCTGGTGAGCGGGAAGGAAATCGACTGGCCCGCGAAGGCGACCGCGCCAAAGCGCGCGCCCGGTAGGGACTGAATCAGGCGGCCGACTTCGGCCTTGGCGCGCAGCGTGCGCGATGGAGCGATGTCCTTCGCGTACATGCTCTTCGAGTAGTCGAGCACGATCACGATGTCCAAGTTGGTGGCGGGGATCAGGCGGGTACCGCGCCCGTATTGCGGTTGCGCGAGCGCGACGAACGCGAGCGCGACGGCCAGCACCGTGAGCACGCCTTTCAGCGCGCGACGTCCGCTCGGGTTGAAGGTGACCAGCTCACGCACGAGCGCCTCGTCGCCGAAACGACGCAGCCGACGCGTCGCCAAAATGCCGCCGGCCACGAGCACGCACGCCACGAGCGCCGCGAGCGCGGTGCCGAAGAGCCAGAGCGGTACGGCGAATTTCATTTGAGGCAGGAGCTCCACAGGGCGTCCGGTGACCCAGCGTGCAGAGGCGGACTGAATGCTGGAGACACAAAGCTCAACGAGCAGCCTCCTGGGGCGCAGGGGCAAAGCCCCGCTAAGCGGCCTTTCAGTTTCGGAACATCGGATCGCGGAGCGGAATTGCTGCCAGAACCAAACACGAAACCGGCGCCTCCGGCGCATGCTTTCCTGCAGGTAGGAGTAGTCGCGGGCGGCTTTCCGGTCGGAGCTTCACGAGAAATGAATTTGCGAGACGCT
>DASYCR010000125.1:0-4303 GCA_036500095.1 Polyangiaceae bacterium | reverse complement strand
ATTGGACCCACCCGTGCCTGCCGATCCGCCGGCGCCGCTGCTCGACGCTCCACTCATTCCGAACGAACCGCCCGCCGCGACCCCGGACCCGGCGCCACCGACGGCTCGGCCGCCCGAACTCGCGCCGCTGCCCGCGCTCGGGCCGTCGCACACGCACGCCTCGTAGCCCCGGCCGTTCGCAGCGCAGACCTGCGCGCCCGTGCGCCCGTCGAAGCACGCGCAGCTCACCTGCTGGCCCGGCACGCAGGGTCCGTCGTTCAGCGCGAGCCCAGCTTCACTGCGCCCACCGCAAGCCAACAGAAACCACGCCACAGCCCAGCTTCGATGCATCCTAACACCTACCGCTCTCTTCGAATCTACACGCCCTGTCGATACAAAGCCAGGCCGTCGCCCATTGCCAGCGCCGCGCGCAATTCCTGAAAATCGCGAGCTTCACGAGCTTCGCGGCGACAGTCACAGCCCCGATTTCCGCCCGCTCCGCCAGGCATATATTGATTTGCTGACCGCGGGCGCCTGCCCACGCGCAGCCGACGCTTGTATTCAACGCAAGCGCAACAACGCGTTTTCTCCCACGTCGGAGATCACGAGTCCGCCGTCGGGCATCACGGCGATCCCGTTCGGCAGGTTCAAGCTGGCGGGTAGCGGGCCGAGCGCGACGCCGTGCACTCCCGGCCTGCCGGCGACGGTGCTGACGGTGGCCGTCGTGAGTTCGATCTTGCGGATGGTGGCCGCGGCGGGGTCGGCCACGTACAGGTTGCCCTGGCCGTCGAAGGCGAGGCCGAGCGGCGTCTGGAAGCGCGCCTGATCGCCCGCGCCGTCGTCGTTGCCTGCGTCGCCGAAGGAGCCGGCGAGCGTGCTGATCGCGCCGCTTTGAATGACGATTTTGCGGATCACGTGGTGACCGCAATCCGACACGTACAGGTTGCCGCTGCTGTCCGCGGCGATGCCCACTAGCCCGGCGAGGCCCACCGTGCAGGAAAAATCGAAGGCGGGGGCGCCGCCGTCGCTGCCGGCTCCGCCCGCGAGCGTCGACACCAGCTGCGTGCTCGGATCGAGCTCCCGGATCAGGCCCGGCCCCGTATCGACGATGAACAGCTTGCCGCCGCTGATGGCCATGCCGGCGGGATGCGCAAAGCGGGCGTTGCTGCCCGTTGCGTTCGTGGTGCCGAGCTGGCGGTTCGACCCGGCGAGCGTCGTCACGTCCGCCGACGAAACGACGATCTTGCGGATGGTTTGTGCGAGGGAGTCGACGACGAAAACGTCGCCCTTGAGATCCGTCACGACGCCTGACGCTGCGTACTCCCCCTTGAGCAGCAGCCCGAATTGCGCTGCGCTGCCCTGGCCGTCCATATCGTTGAGGGAACCCTTGCTGCCGGCCAAGGTGCTGACCAAGTCTTGCTCGACGTCGACCGCCCGAATCGTCGAGTTGCGTGAGTCCGCGACGAATACCTGTCCCGCGTCGTCTGCGGCGACACCGGAGGGTGCGTCGAAGCTCGCGCCGCTGGCCGCGCCGTCAGCGTCGCCGGGGGCAGCGCGTGTGCCCGCGACGGTGGCGACGTTGCCGGTCGAGTTATCGAAGCTGCGTATCGTGCAGCGATCGTTCCAGAAGATCTTGAATCCGCCGTCCGCGCTGAGGCTGCCGTCGCTGCTAAAAATAAGGTTTGCCACCGGCCCGCTCGGATCGTCGAGCGTGCCCGTCGCGCCCGCCACGGTCGTCACCTTGACGCTCGCGCCGGACAGGTCGATCGCGCGCAGACGGACGCCGCTGTCGAGCACGTAGAGTGTCCCGTTCAAGGCCAGCAATGCGGTCGGTGACGTGAAGAGAGCCGCGGTTCCGTCGTCGGTGCCGGGGACGCCCGTCGTGCCTGCGATCGTCGTCACGGCGCCCGTGCTCGTGTCGACGCGTCGAATCGTCCTGTTGTTGGTATCGGCGACGTACAGATACGTTCCGATCAGCGCGACGCCGGCGGGAGCGGCGAAGGCCGCGGGGGCGTCCGAGCCCCCCGAAGTGCCGAGCGTGCCCGCCAGCGTGCTCACCTTGCCGCTGGTGTCGATCTTGCGGATGGTGAAGTTTCCGGCGTCCGAAAGATAGATATTGCCGGACGTGTCAGCCGTGATGCCCGCCGAGACGGTGCTGAAGTTGAAGCGCGCAGCGCTGCCCTGGCCGTCCACACTACCCGGCATCATGGCGGCACCCGCGATGAGAGTTTCCGTATTCGTCGTCGGGTCGAACGCTCGCACCGTCTGGTCCGCGCGCATCGATAGGAGCCCCTGTTGGAACCCGTCCGCGGCTAGAGCGAGCGTTTGGGCCGCAGCAACGCTCGCCAGGAGCGTGGATACGGTGCCGTTCGAGACGTCGACCACGCGCGTGCCGAGCGAACCTGGGGAGTACAGTCGGCCCCCGGAGTAAGCCACGGGCGCGTTGCTCTCGAAGCGCGCCGTCGCTCGGTAACCGTCGGCGGTGCCGCAGCCACCGAGCTGCCCGGCCAGCAGTGAAAGCTCCGTGAGTGGGGTCGTGCCTGCGTCCGCTCCGGCTTCTCCCGCTTGACCCGCGCTCAATCCGCTGCCGGCGGCTCCGCCGTTGCTGCCGCCCCCGCTCGTGCCCGCGTTGCCGCCCGCGCTCGTGCCGGCGTTGCCGCTCGCGCTCGTGCCGGCGTTGCCGCTCGCGCCCGTGCCGGCGGCACCGGCTCCGCCCTGGAGCGTGTCGACGCTCAATTTTTGATACACGCAGGCGAGCGCGCACGCCCCCAACAACATCCAAAAATTTTGTCGCACGGAGCACTCCAAGTACGTTGCGTCGGGAGCAAGCTGACCGTGCACACGAGCGCTGTCAAGCTGATCGAGGGCGTTGACGCCACTCCACGCACGAGCTACTCGTGTCTCACTCGATTCGATGCGGATGACTCAGGGAGCGCACGCTCAACGCGCAGCGGCGGCAACTCGGTTGCGGCCTTGGCTCGCTTGGTCAGCCTTCGGGGTGATGGCGAGCTTCGCTTCCGTCGCGGCTGGACAAGCGGTGGACGACGCAAGCCGCAACGCCGCGCGGCGGCTCGCTCAAGACGGCGTGGCCAGCTACTCAGCGGGCGAGTACGCCCAGGCGACGGATCAGCTCGAACGCGCGTACGTCGTGCTGCGCGTGCCGTCCATCGCTCTTTGGTCGGCGCGCGCGCTGGCCAAGAGCGGCCATTTGGTCGAGGCGGACGAGCGCTATCTCGAGGCGACGCGGCTCAGCTTCACCGCAGGGGACGAGTCGATTCAGAAAAAGGCCCAGAGCGACGCGCGGGCCGAAGCCGATGCGCTGACGCCGCGCATCCCGACGGTGAAGATTGAGCTCGTGGGTAGCACGCCCGCCGAGGTCGAGCTCCGCGTCGACGGAGCGCTCGTTCCAAGCTCGTTGATTCGCGAGCCGCGCCCCGTGAACCCGGGCGCACACACCGTGCAGGGC
Organism: Polyangiaceae bacterium; assembly: GCA_036500095.1. Lineage (GTDB taxonomy): Bacteria > Myxococcota_A > Polyangia > Polyangiales > Polyangiaceae > PMG-095. The sequence continues at coordinate 858 of DASYCR010000125.1, read as the reverse complement.
AAGCGCGGCGCCGAGCTCGTCAGCGCGACGGTCAACGTGGACGAAGGCGGCAGGGCGCAGGCTACCTTGCGCTTCACGGCGCCGCTCCCCGCGGCGGCAGCAGCTCCGCCCGAGCCCGCTCCCGCCGCGCAGACTCCCGCCGCGCAGGCTCCCGTCGCGCGGCACGGCAACACGCAGCGCACGGCGGGGTGGGTCTCGCTCGGAATCGGCGGCGCGGGGCTCGCCGTCGGCGGTGTGACCGGCATCCTGCTCGTCAGCAAGCACGGCGCGCTCGACGGCTATTGCAACAACGGCGTGTGCGATCCGAGCAAGCGCTCCGACGTTAACTCCTTCAACACGCTGCGCACCATCTCGGGCGCGACCCTGATCGCGGGCGCGGTAGTGGCCGGTGTCGGCGTGACCTTGCTGCTCACGGCGCCCGCCAATGCGGAACATCCGAGCGCCCAAGCTTACTTGGGCGTATCGGAGCTCGGCCTGCGCGGCCGCTTTTAGGCACCGGTAAATCAAAACGACCCTGCTCCTTCCCCGAGTCGTCACGCGACGCACTGCCCGCCGATCGAAGGCAACGCGCCGCGCTCTTTCTCGCCGCGCGCCATCCGAATCTCGAGCCGCGTCATCGGTCCTCTCAAGAGCGACATCGCGTAGCGCGGTTGCATCAAGATCGGCGGTGAGCTCACGTGGGAGTTGCGCACCACGAACCAGCGCGGGGCGAGGCGCTGGAGCGTGTGTTTGAGCTCCTCGTCGGTGGCCGCGCCCGCATTGTTGCCGCTGGCGGCGGCGAGGCCGTCGAGGACGCGCGTGCGGTCGGCGTCGGTCTGCAAGCGCCCGAGCCACCAGAGGCCGGCGTTGGAGAGCGCG
>DASYCR010000124.1:0-11485 GCA_036500095.1 Polyangiaceae bacterium | reverse complement strand
AGGCTCTGCCTTTGCTCGTACGGCACGCTGCGGCGAACGGGAGCTGGGTCGCGTTTTGCCAGCCGCGGCTCGACACCGACGGCAACGGGCGCGTAGAGCTCACGCTTGGCCCGCGCGGCGAATTGCGTGGGGATACGCTCGGCAGCTACTTGTGGCAGCCCGCCGCTGAGCAAGACCCGGGCGTGCTCTTGGCCGCGAGCCCCGGCGATCGCTTCGTTGCGTATTGGAAGGACGCCGCGGTCACGATCCGGGACACCGCGGGCAACCGTTCGCTCGACCTCGGCGCGGACGTCGATCTGCGCTTCAGCGCGGAAACGCTCGACTGGCTGCGCACGCTCGCGTTCGATCCGACAGGGTCGCGGTTGGTCTATCTGCGCCGAGGGCCGGTCACGGCGCACGTCGTCGTGCGCAATCTGCTGGACGGAACCGAGCGCGCCTTCGACCCGGGGCGCGGCGAAGTGTGGCGGACGCGCTTCGACTCGAGCGGAGAATTTTTGCTGATCGACGTGCTCGCGGACACCAACAAAAATGGCCGCCTCGACGCGCCCGCGCCCGCGGTCGCTGCGCCGCCGCCCTGTCTGCCGGCCGGCGCGACGTTTCATGCCTGGGTTGGTCGCGGTGATCGACCCGAGCGACTCTGGCTCGACGCGGAGAGCGGTAAACTCGCGAGCGCGCAGTCTGTCGTGTTGGCGTTGAAGAAAGCGCTGGTCGTGCGTGAGGCGAGCGGCGCGCTCGACGTGGTGCAAGCGGGCAAATCGAAATTGCTCGAACCAGCCGAGTGCAAGGGGCGCGTCGTGTTCGCCGATCTCGAGCGCTCGCTGCTCGTGATCGGCTGCACCCCAAAAAAGAAGACGGGGCGCGTCGCCCTCGAGCTACTCGATCTGGCGGGCAAAAAGCAGCAGCTCGGCATCGAGCTCGCCAGCGTGGAGAGCGACCGCGAGGCGAGCGGCGGGGCGCGGCTCGTTGCGCTTTATCCGGGCTCGGACACGGCGCTGCTCGACCTCGATAAGCGCGATCTCCTGCCGCTCAAGTCCGGCGACGCGGTGTTGGCCACGCTCGGCGCACGCGCACTCGTGCGGCGAGGGCCGACGCTGGTGCTCTACGACGCCGACGCGCGCGCCGAGCAGCCGCTCCCGGGCACGGTCGACAAATTTCCGGAGGTCTTACAAAGCGGGTCGTACGCGTTCGTCTCGCCCCTGCTCATCGATGTCGCCGCGGGCAGGGTCGTCGGCAGTTTCGCGCAGAGGCCACTGGCGCTCTCGACGACCGGCTTGCTCTTGTCGAGCGAGGACATCAAATCGTCCGGCGCGCTCAGCGAGGGCCCGCTGCGCTGGTTCTCGCTCGCGCCGAGCGCGCCTGGCGCCCCTTGACCGCGAGCGGCTATATTGCGGCCTCCCTAAATGGAAATGAAGCTCCTCGAAGATCTCGCCGCGCGCGGTCTCATCCACCAAGAAACGAACGCGGAAGGCTTGCGCGCGCACCTCGCCACGCCGCGCTCGGTGTACTGCGGCTTCGACCCCACCAAGGATTCGCTGACGATCGGCAATTTGGTGCCGCTCCTCCTCTTGCGGCGCTTTCAAGACGCCGGACATCGCCCGGTCGTGATCGTGGGCGGCGGCACGGGCATGATCGGCGACCCTTCGGGCAAGGACGCCGAGCGTCAGATGCTCTCGCTCGAGCAGATCGCGCAAAACGTCGCCGGTCAGACGGCGATCTTCGAACGCTTGCTCGATTTTTCGGGTGCGCAGCCGGCGCTCGTGTTGAACAACGCCGATTGGCTGACCAAGCTCAGCTTCATCGAAGCTCTGCGCGACGTGGGCAAGCACTTCTCCGTCAACATGATGATCCAGAAGGACTCGGTGCGGGAGCGGCTGCACAATCGTGAGCAGGGCATCAGCTACACGGAGTTCAGCTACATGCTGCTGCAGGCCTACGATTTCCTGCATCTCTACGAGCAGCACGGCGTGACTTTGCAAGTGTGCGGTTCGGATCAATGGGGCAACGTGGTCGCCGGCGTGGACCTGATTCGGCGCAAACGCCAAGCGGAAGCCTTCGGTCTCACGGCGCCGCTGGTGACCAAGGCGGACGGCGGCAAATTCGGCAAGACCGAGAGCGGCGCGGTCTGGCTCTCGCCCGCATACACCTCGCCGTACGCGTTCTATCAATTCTGGCTCAACGCGTCGGACGCGGACGTTCCGAAGTACCTGAACATCTTCACGCTGCTTCCACCCCCGGAGATCGCGAATTTGCTGCGCGAGCACGAGGCCAATCCGGGGGCGCGCACGGCGCACCGCGCGCTCGCGAGCCACGTGACCGAGCTCGTGCACGGTATCGCCGCGCGCGAGCAGGCGCAGGCGGCTACCGCCGCGCTCTTCTCGGGCGACGTCGCGGGGCTGTCGAAGTCGGCGCTCGAGGAGGTATTTCACAACGCGCCGTCGGTCACGCTGGCCAAGAGCCGGCTCGAGGGCGCCGGTCTGCCGCTGGTCGAGCTCTTGGTGGAAGCCGCCGTGGTCAAGAGCAAGCGCGAGGCCCGCGAGCTGCTGTCGTCGAGCGCGATCGCCGTGAGCGCCCGCAAAGCCGAGCCGGACAGCGCGATCACCACCGACTGGCTGTTGCACGGCGAGATCGCCTTGATCCGGCGAGGCAAGAAGGCCTGGCACGTGGTGCGTTTCCGGTAGCATATGTCTCAACGCGAGAAGCCGCCCGCAATGCGCCGGCTCTCGGCGTGAATCGGCCCGAGTCCTCCGGAAATACCGGCCAAAAGCTCAATCTCTACGCTTGAAAATTGGGCAGGCAGGCACTACGCGTCAGGCACGATGCACGAGCGGACACTGCCGGGTGTGAGCGCGATGAGCCTGTACGTGCCGCGGTTTCGGGTGCCGCTCGAAGCCTGGTGCGGCTGGACCGGCAACAGCTGGGACAAGGTGCGCGCGGTGGTTGGACAGAGCTTTCGCGTCTGCGGCCGCCACGAGAACGTGTACACCATGGCCGCCAACGCCGCGCTGCGCTTGATTTTGCAAAACGACATCGACCCACGCCAGGTGGGTTTCCTGGGGCTGGGTACGGAATCGAGCACGGACAACGCCGCGGGAGCGGTGATCGTGCGCGGCATGCTCGACCGCGCGCTCGAAGCGCTCGGCAAGCCGCGCCTGTCGCGGCAGCTCGAGGTGCCCGAGTTCAAGCATGCTTGCCTGGGCGGTGTGTACGCGCTGAAGAACGCGCTTCGTTATGTGAGCTATGACGGCGCGGGTCGTCAGGCGATCGTGGTCAGCGCGGACGTGGCGGAGTACGAACGCGGGTCGAGCGGCGAGCAGACTCAGGGCGCAGGTTCGGTGGCGATGCTCGTCGAGCGCGAACCGCGGCTGTTCACAGTCGACTTGGCGCACGGCGGCAGCGCGTCGGACTACCGCGGCCCGGATTTTCGCAAGCCGTTCGCGCGCCATTTCAGCGAAGGCTACGCGCCGAACACCGAGCGCATGAGCGACTTTCCGGTGTTCAGCGGCAAGTACTCGACTTATTCGTACTTGGACGCAACCGTGCTCGCGGTCGAAGACATGCTGCAAAAGCTCGGTGTCTCGGCGGGCACCTACTACGAGAGCGTGCGCGGCTTGTTCTTTCATCGCCCGTATCACCTGATGCCGGTGCAGGCGATGTCGTTTCTGTACGTGCGTGGCCTCGCGCGCGGCGATCATCGTCACGCCGAGCTCGAAGCGCTGTGCGCGGAAGCGGGCGTCACCTCGGCCGCGGTGCTCGCCGAGACCGAGTCGCAACCGGATCTATTTGCGACCGTGCTGTCGGGTTCGTCGGACACGGACCCGTACACGGCAACCAGCGCGGTCGCTTCGCTCTTGCGAAAAAAACAGAATTTTCGTGATCTCTTGGCGAGCAAGATGAGCCTCGGCTCCCGCGCCGCGGCCCAGCTCGGCAATCTGTACAGCGCGGCGCTACCGGCCTGGATCGCCGCGGGCTTGGAGGACGCCGTGCAGCAGCAGCTCGAGCTCGCCGGCGCGCCGATGGTCGCCGTCGGCTACGGCAGCGGAGACGCGGCGGAAGCACTGCCGATCTCACCGGTGCGGGGCTTTCAAGAAGCCGCGCGGCGCATCGGGTTCGCGGGCGCGCTCGAAGGAGCCCTCGATCTCGAGCAATCCCAATACGAGTCTCTGCACGATCGTCGCGAGCTCGACCTGCACTATGTTCCCGCGGCGGAGTTCGTCATCTCGCGCGTGGGCACGGCCTACGAAAGCGCGTTCCAGGATCTGGGCGTCGAATACTACGAATACGTGGCGTGACCCGCGCGCGCGGCGCGCAAAGTAAGCAAAATGACCGAAGCAACCAGCCATTCCTTCAAAGCCGAGGTGAGCCAAGTGCTGCACCTCGTCGTCAATTCTCTATACAGCCACAAGGAGGTCTTCCTGCGCGAGCTGATCTCGAACGCGTCGGACGCGCTCGACAAGCGGCGCTTCGAGGCGCTCACGGATCCCAAGCTGTCGGAGAGCGGCGAGCTCAAGATCCGGATTTTGGCCGACGAAAAGGCGAAGACACTCACTATCTCGGACAACGGGATCGGCATGACCGCGGCCGAGATGGAGCAGAACCTCGGCACGATCGCGCGCTCCGGCACGCGTGAGTTCTTGAGCAAACTGCAAAAGGCGAAGGAGGCGAGCGAACAAGGCCTTCAACTGATCGGGCAGTTCGGCGTCGGGTTCTACAGCGCGTACCTGGTGGCCGAGCGGGTCGACGTCGTCAGTCGCCACGCCGGGCACGAGGAAGCGCAGCGCTGGAGCTCGGACGCTCAGGAGTCGTTCACGATTGCAGAAGCCGTTCGACCGGAAGCGGGCACGGACGTCGTGCTGTATCTGAAGGAGGATCAGGCTGAGTTTTTGAAGGCGCAGCGTCTGCGCGATCTCGTGCGCCGCTACTCGGACTACATCGGGCACCCGATCGAACTCGCGGTCGCGGGCGAATCGGCGGAGGCGCCGAAGTTCGAGCGCATCAATCAGGCGAGCGCGCTCTGGCAGCGCTCGCCGAGCGACGTCACTGAAGAGCAATATAGCGAGTTCTACAAGCACCTGGTGCACGACTTCGAGCCGCCGCTCGCGCATCGACACTTCAAGGTCGAAGGCACGCAGCTGTTCGCGGGGCTCTTGTTCTTGCCGCGCCGGCCGCCGTTCGACCTGTACGATCCCAACGCGAAGCACGGCGTGCGCCTGCACGTGCGGCGCGTGTTCGTGATGGACGACGCCGAAGAGCTCTTGCCGAAGTTCCTGCGTTTCGTGCGCGGCGTGATCGACAGCGAGGATCTGCCGCTCAACGTCTCGCGCGAGCTCCTGCAGGATTCGAAGCTCGTGCGCGTGATCAAGAAGCAGGTCGTGAATCACAGCCTGTCCATGATCGAGTCGCTCGCCGCCGACAAGCCCGACGATTTTCTGAAATTCTGGGGTGATTTCGGCGCGGTGCTCAAGGAAGGTATTCACTTCGAGCTGGAGCATCGCGAGCGTATCGCGAAGCTGTTGCGCTACGAATCGTCGACGCAAAGCGGCCTGACCACGCTCGGCGACTACGTCTCGCGCATGAAGGAGGGTCAGTCGGCCATTTACTACGCGACCGGCACGTCCCGTTCGCTGCTCGAGTCGAGTCCACACCTCGAGGCGCTGAAGAAGCGCGGTTACGAGGTCTTGTTCATGACGGACGGCATCGACCCATTCGCGGTCTCGAGTCTAGGCACCTTCGCGGACAAGCCGCTCGTGTCGGCGATGGATGAGAAGCTCGAGCTCGGGAACGAAACGCTCTCGGACGACGAACGCAAAGCCGACGAAGAGCTCAAGAAGAACGCTGAGCCGCTCATCCAGCGTTTTTCGGCGGTGCTGAAGGACAAGATCAAAGAAGTGCGCCTGTCGAGCCGTCTCACTGACTCGCCGCTGTGCTTGGTCGTGCCGGAGGGCGGTCTGGCGCCTCATATCGAGCGGCTGATGATGGCGCGCCAAATGGGAGTCGTTCCGCAAAAGCGCATTTTGGAGCTCAACCCTGCGCACCCACTGATTGTCGGCCTCGAGCGCAAGGATCAAGAAGATCCCGCGAGCGTGGCACAATGGATCGAGCTCCTATACGACCAGGCGCTGATCGCGGAAGGCTCACCCGTCGACGACCCTGCCGCGTTTGCTCAACGGCTGACTCGGTTGCTCACACAAAATGCGCAGGCGTGAGCCGAGTGGCCGACCCCACATGTTCTGTCTGGACGGCCAGCCTCGTGGCATGAAATCTGCTTACGCTGAGGCTTGCCGCGCGCCAGCTGCGTGGCAAAGAAGCTCGTCATGATGGCTGAGAAACACATTCAGCTCGATTCGATTCCAGTCCCGCCCGGCAAAGTGCTGCTGGTGGAAGACGACGACGATACGCGCACCGCGTTGAACGAGGCGCTCGACGACCTCGGTTTCGACGTGGAGGCGCGCGGCGATGGCGCGGCTGGCTTCGAGTACGCCTCGCTTCGCGACTTCGACGTCGTTTTGACGGACATCAAAATGCCGAAAATGGACGGGCTCGAGCTGTGCCGCCGCTTGAACGGCGACCGGCCGCACGTACCCGTCGTGGTCATGACCGCCTTCGGCGACCTGGAATCCGCGCTGGGCGCACTGCGAGCCGGCGCGTTCGATTTCATCACCAAGCCGTTTACGATCGAGCAGGTTTCCCAGGCTTTGCAGCGCGCGCTGCGGCATGGCGCCCAGAGTTCGATCGTCGTGAAACCGGCAACCACCCCCGTCGAGGGCGGCGGCATTCCGGGTCTGATTGGCTCGAGCGCGGCGATGCAGGCCGTCGCGCAGGCGGTCGTTTCCGCGGCGCCCACCGAGGCCACCGTGCTGATCACGGGGGAGAGCGGTACGGGCAAAGAGCTGGTGGCGCGCGCGCTTCACGCCGGCAGCCGCCGCGCTCAAGGGCCGTTTGTGCCGGTGAGCTGCGCGGCCGTCCCAAGCGAAATGCTCGAGGCCGAGCTGTTCGGTCACGTGCGCGGAGCCTTCACGGGAGCGAACGAAGCGCGCGTCGGCCTATTGCGCCAGGCCGAAGGCGGCACGCTGTTCCTGGACGAGATCGGCGATATGCCGCTCGAATTGCAGCCAAAACTCCTGCGCGCGCTGCAAGAGCGTGCGCTGCGGCCGGTGGGCTCGACGCAGGAATTCGCCTTCGACGTGCGGCTCGTAGCCGCCACGAATCGCGACCTGACCCGCGCCATTCAAGAGGGAAAATTCCGGGAGGATCTGTATTTTCGGTTGAACGTGTTGCGGATTCACCTGCCGGCCCTGCGTGAGCGCGCAGGCGACGTGCAGGAGCTCGCCACGCATTTTCTGAGGCGCGCGAGCAACGGCTCTGGCGTCGAATATCGGCTCACGCCCGAGGCCGAGCGCAGACTCCTGAAGTATCCCTGGCCGGGTAACGTGCGCGAGCTGCAGAATTGCATCGAGGCAGCCGTTGCGCTCGCTTCGGGTGGTTTTGTCGGCGTCGACGAGCTGCCGACCAGCGTTCGCGCATCACGCTCGCCGCATTGGGGGCCCGCTGAGCAAAATCAATCGCTCGAGGCCGTCGAGCGGCGGCATATCCTGCTCGTGCTCGACGCGGTGTCCTGGAACAAGGCTGAAGCCGCCCGCACGCTCGGTATCGATCGCGCGACTCTGTATCGCAAGCTTCGCCGTTACGGGATTGATAGTCCGAGTTAGAGTTTGGTTTTTGTTTTGATGCAGTTGCTTGCAGCAGGCCCGGCGACCTCATCGACCGGTTAGGACGCATGCGCCGGGTTCGCCGGCTTCTCCTGGGTCGTGCCCTCAGTTCCGCGCCGCGATCTGCCGCTCTCAGCCTGAGGCGCCGCGCTGCGGGGCATTCGCCCACCCCTTCGGGTATGTCGAAGCGCCACCTGCACCCCAGGAATGCTGCTGGTTGAGGTTATGCTCATGCGGCCCGAGACACTTAGCCCGGCGGGATCGAATCCGGCGGCGGGCGCGCGGGCACGGCTTTCTGGTCGCTCTTTTCGTAGGTCTGCAGTTTGCGAAAGAGGGTCTTGCGGTCGAGGTCGAGGATGCGCGCGGCCATGGCCTTGTTGCCGTCCACGGAACGCAGCGTCTCGACGATGTGCTTGCGCTCGACGGCGTCGAGTGGCTCGAGCATGGGTGTTGACGCCGCGAGAGGCGCTCGACGCACCTGCAGCGGAAGGTTCGCTTCACCGATGTGATCGGCAGATGCGGCGTTGATCGCGGCGGCGATGCAGTGCTCGAGCTCGCGCACGTTGCCGGGCCAGGAGTAAGCGAGCAACGCCTGCGCGGCGGCGGGAGTGAGGCCACTGACGGGGTGGGCGGGCGTCGTGTAGCGGGCGATGAAGTGCTGCGCGAGCAGCAGCGCGTCGAGCTCCCGGTCGCGCAGCGCGGGGGTGCGGATGTGGATCACGTTCAGGCGGAAAAATAGGTCTTCCCGAAAGCGACCTGCGCTGACTTCTTCCTCGAGATTGCGGCTGGTCGCAGCCACGATGCGCACGTTGAAATCCACCTCGTTCCGCTTGCCGAGAGGGCGCACGCTGCGCTCCTGCAGTACGCGCAGGAGCTTCGCCTGCAGTTCGAGCGGCAGGTCCGCCACTTCGTCGAGGAACAGCGTCCCGCCCGAGGCTTGAACCAGGTGACCGGCTCGATCGCTGGCGGCGCCGGTGAAGGCGCCGCGCGCGTGTCCGAAGAACTCGCTCTCCAGTAGATTGCGCGGAATGGCGCTGCAGGACACGCCCACGAGGGGCCCGGTCTGACGCGCGCTGGCCTCGTGGATCGCCCGAGCGACCAAATCCTTCCCGCTGCCGCTCGGCCCCGTGATGAGCGTCGTGATTTCGGAGGCCGCCACGCGCGCCACGCGCTCGCGCAGGGCAACCATCGCGGCGCTCTCGCCTAGCAAGCTCGGCAGCAGATCCGGCACGGGCACGCCACGCTGCAATCGAGCGAGTTCGAGCAGTAGCCGTCGGTGCTGGGCGGCGTCTACGATGGCGCGCCGTAGCGCGCTCACGTCGTCGGCGTCCCATACGATGTCATGCACGCCGGCGTGCATGGCGCGCACGAGATCCGCGATCTGGGGACGCGGCGCGACCGCTACGACGCGCGGCGCGCGATCGCTGCGATTCTTCGGAAATTTCGCGGCCTGTGCGTAGGGCAGCAAGAGGACGTCGAAGTCCTCGACGGCCAGGGAGCCCAGGGCCTCCACTCGGAGTAGGCGGAAGTGGCGCCCGAGTTCGCTCTCGACGCGGGCCGAGATCACTCTGCCTTGGTCTACGAGCAAAACCGATGAGCGTTCCACGAATAGAAAGATCGCATCAGTTGTCACGCCCCGCAACTGCGGATATCTGCGACATGTGGCATTGTGCGTGTGGCGACCGAGTTCAGCCACGCGTTGCTCGCGCACGAAAGCGCTGGCGGCATGGATCCTGCTACACAGTGGGGGCCGCTGTGCCTGCTTTTTGCGCGAAAAGGACGATGTGGGAGCTGCGGAAAAGCGTGTCGGACTGTTCCTGCGCTCCAGCTAGGGCCATGAGCGATGCTCGATAGACAGCATAGATCGTCCGAGCACGTGCAAGGCGAGTCCGCGTTCTCGACCTCGACGAGCGGGGTGCATGCGAGTGAAGTGAGCGTGCTGATCGTCGATGATCGCCCGGAGGACCTTTTGGCGATGAGGACGCTCCTCGACGGCCAAGAGTACTTGACGATCTGTGCGCGCTCCGGCGCGGAGGCGCTGCGGCGACTACTCGAGCACGACGTCGCTTTGATTTTGCTCGACGTGATGATGCCGGACATGGACGGCTTCGAATTCGCGTCGCTGATTCGCCAGCGTGAACGCTCGAGGCTCACGCCGATCATCTTTTTGACGGCGGATAGCGTGGATCTGAAGCGGGCATATCGCGCCTACTCGGTCGGCGGCATCGACTACTTGGTCAAGCCGGTCGATTCGGACGTACTGCGCGCCAAGGTCGCCGTCTTTGCGGATTTGTATCGCAAAGAGCAACGCATCCACCGCCAAGCGCTGGCGCTGCAGGAGGCGGAGCGGCGCGAGCGCGCGCTGCAAGTCGCGGAGCTCCAGCACATGGCCGAGCGTCGCTATCGAAATCTCGCCGAAGCGATCCCGGAAATCGTGTGGACGGCGCGCCCGGACGGCCAGTTCGACTATCTCAATCGACGCTGGTCGGAACAAACGGGCGTGAGTGCCGAGCAGGCGAAGGGCTCCGGGTGGTTACGCGCAGTGCACCCCGACGACATCGAGCGTTGCGCGAGCGCTTGGCGGCACGCCGTGGCTACCGGACAACCGTACTCGGCGGAGTGCCGCTTGCGTCAGGTGAGCGGGGGCTACCGCTGGCACTGGTGTCGCGCTGTTGCGGAGTGTGATCCCGACGGTCACGTGCTCGCGTGGCTCGGAACCTTCTCGGATTTCGAAGAGCTCAAGCAGGCGATCGGCGCGCGCGACGAGTTCATGGCCATCGCTTCGCACGAGCTGCGCACGCCGTTGACAGCGCTCAAACTGCGGCTGCAGAGCATGCAGCGGCCAACCCTGACCGTGGCTGATCTGCAAGAAAAGGTGGTCGGCGCCATTCGGCAAGCTGGACGCCTGGAACGACTGATCGACAACCTGCTCGACGTTGCGCGCGTTACGACGGGTCGTCTCGACCTCGTTCCCGAAGAACTCGATTTGTGTGAGGTCGTGCGACAGGTGGCCGACCGCGTCGCCGCCGATGCGGAACGCGTGGGAACGCGCGTCGAACTCGCGCTGTGTGACGCCTGCGTCGGATGGTGGGATCGCCTGCGCCTCGAGCAGATTCTCGCCAATTTGCTGTCGAACGCGATCAAGTACGGGGAAGGTGGTCCGATCCGCGTGGAGCTCGGGTGCGACGTGGACAGCGCCGAGCTGACCGTCGTGGGTGGGCAACCCATCGGGGAAGCGGACTTGGGCAAGATTTTCGGGCGCTTCGAGCGAGCCGGCGGACGGCGCGCGGCGGGTGGTCTCGGCGTGGGGCTGTACGTGACGCGGCAGATCGTGACGGCGCACGGCGGCACGATTGAAATCAGGTCCGACCGAGAAGTGACCGTCGTGCGCGTGTCGTTGCCGCGCACGACGTTGCGTCCTGAGGAAGAAGGGGAAAGCTGCGACGGTGTCGCGAAGCTCCCGACCGATGCGGAAGGCCTGCCGCGTTCACCGAGCGCGGAATAGCTATTTCCGGACTGCGCTAGCTGGCATACCAAGTGCTCTTGATTGGGAGAGCATGAGCGCAACCTCCACCCATGTGACGCGTGAACCAACTGGTGTGGGGCGCACCGCTCGCACCGCTCGCGTGCTGCTTGCAGAAGACGACGATGACATTCGCATGGAGCTGGCGGAGGCACTGGCAGCGGACGGCTATTTGGTGATCGAAGCGCGTGACGGCGACGAATTTCTGAATTCCCTGATCGACGCGGTACCCGAGCAGCAGAGTTTGCGAGCCTAC
>DASYCR010000123.1:0-4055 GCA_036500095.1 Polyangiaceae bacterium | reverse complement strand
CGACCTCGCCGCTGCGCTGCGCGTGCGCAGTCTGCCGTGGCATCACCGCGATCCGTTCGACCGTCTGCTGGTCGCCCAGGCGCTCGAGGCCGGCTACGGCTTGGTCACGCGCGACGCCACGCTGCGCGCATACGGAGTCGCCGTAGTCCAAGCGTGAGAGACGCGCGCGGCTCAACGCACGAGCAAGAACACGAGCAGCGCGAGCACGATCCGGTAATAGCCGAAGGGCGCGAGCCCATGGCGTTGCAAGTAGCGGAGAAACGCCGCGATCACCGCCCAGGCCACGAAAAATGAAACGACCATGCCGACCCACACCGGCGCGGCACCGACGGAGGACGTGAGCTCGTGGCGAGCCTTGAAGCCCTCATACAAGGTAGCGGCACCGAGCGTCGGTAGCGCGAGCAGGAACGAGAACTCCGCGGCCGTCGCGGTCGAGAGACCCGTGCACTGCCCGGCCACGATCGTGCACATCGAGCGCGACGAACCGGGCCAGAGCGACACGCACTGCCCGAGGCCAATGGCGACCGCGCGCCCAGGTGTGACGTGTTCGAGACCCACGAGACCCACGTCGCCGCGCTGCGCGCGCACGCGCTCCACGACGATCATCAGCACGCCGCCGAAGAACAACGCGCCCGCCACGGGCAGGGGGCCGAACAAGTGTGCCTTGATCGCCTTGTGAAAGGCGAAGCCCACCAGCGCGGCCGGCAAGAACGCGACGATCAACGCGAGCGCGAGGTGAATCGCCGCGCGATCAGCGCGCACGAGCCCCACGAGCCGCTCCGCGAGCAAGCGTCGATAGTGCACGGCCACCGCCAAGATCGCGCCGAGCTGAATCACGATGTCGAACGCCTTCGCGCCCTCCCCCGCTTGGCCGAGCCACTGGCTCACCAAAATCAAATGCCCCGTGGAGGACACCGGCAAATACTCCGTCAAACCTTCGACGATACCGAGGATCAGCGCGATGAAGAGGCTCAAGGTGGGGCCCGTGTAGCGCGAATCGCGCCGTATTGCAAAATCCTCTCAAACGTAATACATTTAGGGCCATGGACCTGACCACCGTGCGGCTTCCGGAGCGCCTCGAGCGGTCGCTCGATGCGATCGCCGAGCGCCGCCAGGTGACGCGTTCCCTGGTCGTCCGTGAGGCCCTCGAACAATACTGCGCTCGGGCTCACAAAAAGCAGCGCGAGTCTCGCGTAGAGCTGGTGCAGGGGCTGCTCGGTTACCCCGGCAGCGGCGTCGGTGATCTCGCTTCGCGGAGCGAAGAACATTTGAGAAAGCGCTTCCGTGCCAAACAACGTCGTTCTCGTTGACACGGGCCCACTGGTCGCGCTGTTCGACCCGTCGGACGCGGCGCACGCGGCGTGCACCCGGGAGCTCGGTCGACTCGAACGCGATCGCTTGGTCACCACTTTGGCCGTGCTCACCGAAGCGAGCTACTTGCTCGATTTTTCCCAACGCGCGCAACAAGCGCTGCTCACGTTCGTCGCGCGGGGCGCGCTGGATCTCGCGGATTTCGACGCGCGCGCGGTCGAACGCTCGGCGCTCTTGATGTCAAAATATCGGGATCTGCCGATGGATTTCGCCGACGCGACCCTGCTCGTCTTGGCGGAGGCGCTCGGCAGCACGCGCGTGTTCACGCTCGACCGACGTGACTTCGGCGTGTATCGGCTGGGGCGGCGTAAGCTGAGCCTGCTGCCTGCGTCGCGGTAAGACTGGTCCCTTACGGGATGCTCGTCGCGTCGTGACGTATCAGCGCCGCAATGCGTACCTTCGCTGTATCGTCCACAGGCGTGAGCGAGAGCCGCTCGATCAACGTCGTTTCATTGCACAAGCCGTGGGCGAGCGCCGCGCGTGCGAAGCGTCGATCTTTCTCGCGTCCTGCGACGTACTTGGAGATCACCAGATCGTGCACCTCGAGGCAGAGCCCCGTAGCGCCACGCGTGTTCGCGTTCGACACGCGAATGAGTCGCTCGCGCCACGCTTGCGGCAAGACGGCGGTCCCTTCCTGAACACCCTGCGCGTAGTAGCCGTAGGTGTCATGAAACGGCGAAAGCTCCCCGATCGAGCCGTCGATCAGCTCCCAACGCTCCGGCCTATTGAGCGGATAGACGTCGGCTTCTTCGGAGACGCACAGCTCGGCAGGCGCGGACGGAAATTGGCCCAAGATCGCCTGGCTCCCAAGCACGACGATCTCATCGTCTTGCGCGATGTCCGCCGCCGCGCGGATGACATGCTCGAGATCTGCGCGCTTCACTCTCTCTCCAGCTCTTCGCGCACTTCCCGGCGGATCCGCCAGCGGGTGCGCGCATCGAGCACGCCCGCAAACGGCGAAGATTGCCGTAAATCGTGCGCGCGCTCGGATTGCTCCTCGAGCGCTGCCGTGACCGCGGCAACCCCGGCGCTCAGTAGCTTGGTCCAGGCTTCGACGTAGTGCTCGCTCACGGTGCCGCTCGAACGCCACCCGGCCACGCGTTCGCGAGCTCGCTCGAGTAACTCAGGCTCACTGCGCAGCCTCGCCGCCACCGCTCGGTGCAACTCGAGGCTGCGCGCCTCGGCGAGACGGTGAGACGCATTCTCCAGCACCCATTCAGCGTATCACATCTCGAACGCTGACTCGCTGCCCACAAAAAGCGCGAGGCCGATCCGCGCAGCACGGATCGGCCTTCGCGTCTGAGTACGCGCCCGGACTCAGGACTTCGGCGCGTCGTGGTGGTGGCCGAGCTTGCCGTCCTTGAACGCTTGCTTCATCTCGTCGAAGGACACCTTGGCGTCGTTGTTGGTGTCGGCGACCTTGATGTGCGCCCAGCGCTCGTCGCCCACTTCCGCCTGTGTGAGAAAACCGTCGCCGTTCTTGTCGGCTTGCTTGAAGCGCTCTTCACCGCGCTTGCCGTGCTCGCCGGCGGCTTGCTTGCCGTCGCATTGACGTTCCGCGGCGGGTGCTGCCACGGCGACCGCCGCTCCGAGCGAGAGAGCGACCAAAATTCCGAGACCGAGTTTGCGCTTGCTGTTCATGGACGATGACTCCTTCACAGTGCGCATGCCGGCGTCGAGCGCGCCGTTAAACGTCCGACAATCGGGAATATTTTCGCGCGGCCCGACGTATGATTTTCCCCCGTCAAAACCCCACGCCGACGCGCGCCGTCAGCAAGAGCCAACCACTGACCTCCGGCGCGTCGCGACCGCGGATCGCGGGCAGCGCGCCCTCGAGGTCGAGCCCAGCGCGCGCATTGGCTTCCTGAATCGGCAGCTCGTATTCGAGCGTGCCGCGCAGCGTGCCGATGCCGATCGCCGACGCACGCAGACCATCGACCTCCATGTGCTCGAGCCGCGCGACGCCCGCGCCCGCGGCCAAGATCGGATGCAGACGCTGCTCCGCGCCAAAGTCGATCCAGAGCTGTGCGTCGTATTGCGAGAGCCCGCGATCACTACCGACTCGCAGCCAGCTGCCCGCGAGCCGCGCGCCTGCCGCGTGCGCTCCGATATCGAGCGCCGCGCCGAATCCCCCGTCCGCGCGCTCGCCCGCGGTGCGCAGTGCGGGCCCGATGCTCAAGCGCAGCGCCGACTCCGGTGGCTGCCAATAACGAGGAGGAGGCTGCGAATCGGGCGGCTCGCCGTAGCGCGGGGGCGGCAACCGATCTTGATCCGGCGGAACCGCAAACCCCGGCTCCGCCGCGCCGAGCGCACTCCAAAGCAAAACCAACGCGCAGCTCGCAAACGCAGAAAACCTCATGGGCGTCACCTCTTGGCTGAGGAAACGCACCGGTGAGCGGCGGGCTTACAGCGGGGGGAACGCTCCCCCAAAAGCCCCTCCCCTCTGTCGATCGGCTCTCCCGCCGTTCGTCGCTTGATTGAACCCCGAGCCAGCGCTCGGGCTAAAAGGAGCAAATTCATGGCCAAACTCACGATCACCACCTTTCTGACTCTCGACGGCGTCATGCAAGCCCCCGGGGGCCCCAGCGAAGACCCGAGCGGCGGCTTCAAACACGGCGGCTGGCTCGTGCCCTACGCCGACCCGGACATGGGCCAGTTCATGACGGAAGTATTCGACCGCGCAG
>DASYCR010000122.1:0-2551 GCA_036500095.1 Polyangiaceae bacterium | reverse complement strand
TGGGCCAATAGTTCGCGTGCGCGCCGCACCACGTCTGCGCCGGCTTGATTGACGTCGACCTCGAGCGGACGCCCCGTGATTTGTTCGATGGCATGGCGCACGAAGTAGCGCACTAGCGGATAGGGATTGTCGAGACGTTCGACCAAGAGGGGCAGGAAGGTGGCGTCCTTGTCGCGACCGGCCACGCCGGCGACGGTGCCCTGCTCGTGCGGCTTGCCGAAGCGGAGCGCGGCCTGCAGCGCGTTGACGTCGAGGTCATCGCCGTACAAGCGACGCAGCGCCCCACGATCGTAGTGCTTGCCCCAATCGCGCTCCATCGTTGCGACGATTTGCTCGACGCTCTTGTCCGCGTGGCACAGCGCGCATTCGAGCGGGCGATCGCCCTCGACGCGCGCGCGATCCGTCGGTGAACCGATGCGATGGTAGCGCGTGAGCTCGTACGCGAGCCCCATGTTCTTCTTGGGCATGTGGCAATTGAGGCAAGCGTCGCCCGAACTGCCGGGCGTGTGGTGAGTGTGCGCCGTGCGCGCGTTCGGCTCGGCGTATTTCGCATGACAGCTCAGACACAGGTTGTCCCCGCTGGGCCCGCCCAGGGCGTCGAGCGTCGCGCGCGCGTCTTGCGCGTGGGGATCGTGGCAATTGACGCAGCTCAGCTGGCTCGTGCACCCACCCAGCAAGAAATCCCGGGCCTCGCCGGAATTGATCGTGCTGCCGCCCGGATTCTTGCGCCGCGCGCCGCCCTCCCAGGTGTACGGATAGCGCGAAAAGAGCACGGTGTGGCACTTGGCGCAGGTGCGGTTGACCTCTTGCGCGTGCGTGAGCGGCTCCCCGCGCGCGGTCGTCACTCGCAAGAAGTCACTGCGCAGGGACAGCGACGGGACGACGCTCGTCGGCCGCTCGACGTGTTCACGCGCTCCGCCGTGACACATTTCGCAGCCGATGCCGAGCTCCACCAGACTTGCCTCGCGGAACGATCTCTCCGTCGCCGAAATCGCCGCGCGTAGTTGCGCTTGCGTGTTGCGATCGGAAACCGCGTGTTCGCTGCCGAGTACCGCGAGTTCGGCGGACACGGCGTCGCTTAGGCGCCCGGAGTCGCTGATCTGGTAGCGGAAGCGACGATCGTCGGGTAGCTCGACGCTGGCGGAGCCTTGATACGCGGGTGAGCCCGGGCCGTACAGATCGTCGAACAACAGCGAGAACGTCGGCACCGTGTTGTGACAGAAGATGCAGCCTTGTTGCCAGACCACGCCCGGCTCGATGCGGGGCCGCTCCTGCACCATCACCGAGTAGCCTTTGTAGCGCCAGTCGCCGTTGAAGATCAGGTACGAGACCGGCAAAATGTGCTCGGCGCCCGTGGCGAGTCCGAACGGCGCGCTCGGGTCGACCTGCGCTCCGACGAAGTCTTCGCGGTAGTGACCACCGATCACTTTGCTCACGCGCAGCAACGATTCTCCGTGCTCCTGGCTGTACACGTGCATGAAGCGCGTGCCGTTCCGTGTTTCCATCTTCACGCGGTCGGCGCGAAAGTCGAACGTGGCGCCCTCGAACGGCGCGTGAATTTGCGTGTGCGCGAGATCGCGCGTCATGCGATGCATCGGCGAATCACGCCACGCCGCGTACTCGCTCGCGTGACAGTTCTTGCACGCCTCGGAGCCCACGTAGTCGGGTCTGAGCAGGTTGCTGTGCTCGAGCGCTCGGGCGGAGCCTCGTGCTTGAATGGACGCGGCAGGCGGTCGACCACACGCCCCCAATGCGGCGGCGCCGAGCGCCAGCGCAGAGAGCGTGAGACCGTGTGCGTGTCCCATTTGGGGATCACACGATAGCATCCGCGTGCGCTTCGGTGGTCTCGGCTGGCGCTCGCTGGTTCGGCAAGGAGCGAGGCGCGCCGCGCACACCTTCCGCTCGCGCTGGGGAATGCTAGAAGCGGCCGCGTCGACATGGATCCGGCCCCGCTCTACAAGGACTCGAAACAACCCCTCGAAACGCGCGTCGAAGATCTGCTCGCGCGCATGACGCTGCCCGAGAAGGTCGGGCAAATGATGCAGATGGACGGGCGCCTCGACCCCGCCGGGCAGATCCGGAAGTATCAACCCGGTTCGATTCTGCACATCTTGAACGACGAGCTCGGCGCGGCGATGGACGTCGCGGCTGAAACGCGGCTCGCCATTCCGCTCCTGGTCGGTGAAGACGGGATTCACGGTCACTCGTTTCATCCCGGCGCGACCATCTTCCCGACGCAGCTTGCCATGGCCTGCTCGTGGAACGTCGAGCTGCTCGAGCACGCGGCGCGCGTCACCGCGCGCGAGATGGCGACCACCGGCGCGCATTGGACGTTTTCACCCGTACTCTGCCTCACGCGCGATCTGCGTTGGGGGCGCGTGAGCGAAACCTTCGGCGAGGATCCGTTCCTGATCGGTGAGTTCGCGGTCGCCATGATCCGAGGCTACCAAGGCAAGGGGCTCGACGATCCGGAGGGCGTGCTCGCCTGCGCCAAGCACTACGCGAGCTACTCGGAGACGATCGGTGGCCGTGACGCTTCGGAAGCCGAGAG
>DASYCR010000121.1:0-6820 GCA_036500095.1 Polyangiaceae bacterium | reverse complement strand
CCCACGGGGGACGATCCTTCACGCTCACGACGTGATCATCAGTGACGTTGACCGCGATGTACAGGTTCTCGTCGTCGTAGCGGAGATCGAAATCGTAATGGAGGTCGAGCGGCCCCGACCAAAATTCGGCACCCAAGACCTGAGCCGAATGGACAGCCGAGTGCGCGAGTTTGCCCCACTCGGACAAGCGCCCATCGACCACGATCGGCGTCCGCTGCCGCGTGAAATCGTGCAGCGGGCTCACCACGAAATCCATCAAGCCGGAGAACTTCATGGGCGGCGGACCGGGCGTATCAAAGACGGCCGACCACACGAACGGCACCGCGTGCAGGTCCGTGATCGGCATAGGTCGATCGAGCTTGATCGCGATCGGCAACATTTGTTTTTGCCCCGGTTGGAGCGTGATTTGCACGGCATGCGGGCTCGGTTCGAGCGGCCCGCTGGGTCCGAACGCAGCCTGCACGGCGACCGCGCTCGGCGTACCGTTCTGGATCGAGAGCTTGCTCGCTGCGCCCGCGACGCGTGCGGTGCTCAGATACACGTTCTCAACGCCGATGTGGAAATCGCGCTCGTAGCTCTCGACCTTGCTACGCGACTGTTCGGTGCGTACGTCTTCGTTCTCGATGCCCGAGAGCAGGAGATTGGCGATGCGCGGCCCCTCTTTGGTCATCGTCACCCAGGCGACGTGGTCGAACTCACCGAACAGCGTGCCGCGCAGGGCGCTGGCGCCGCCGGTCGTGGCCAGGATGATGTAGCGTTGCTGATTTCTGAGATACTTTTCGTAGTTGTGAAAGTGCCCGGCGAATACGGTGTACGGTCGCCCTTGCAGTAGCTCCTCGATGCGTTGAAACTCGAGCCGTCCGCGGTCGCCCTCTTTCTGAGCCCACAGCGGGCGATGCATGAACAGCAACGTCCAGCGCACGCGCGGGTACTCCGCGAGAGTGCGTTGAAAGTAGGCGAGCTGTTCGTCACTCAAATGATTGGGTTCGCCGTCCTCCGTGTTCAGACACAGAAACAGCACGTTGCGATATACGAAGTAGTAATAGGAGGCGCCGAAGCGCTGGCGCCACTGGTCGGCCATGACCGGATTCGAGAGATCGTGATTGCCGGGCACGTAGTAGAAGCGAGCACCGAAGCGGCCGACGGTCTGCTGGAATTCGTCCCATTCCTTGCTGATCTCCGCGCTGTTTTCGGTGTAGCCCTCGATCAAATCGCCGACGCTCATCACGAAGTCCGGCTTCAGTAGCTGTACTTTCTGCGCGCCTTGCTCGAACACGTCTCCGCGATGTCCGCCCGTGCGATCGGTCACGACGGCGAAGCGAAAGCTGTCGGGGTCTTCGTCGATCGGTAGCGAGCTCCACGGATTGAGCGTGTTCGTAGCGGGTACGAGCGCAGGTGTGGACACGGATGGTACCGGTGGGCTCGTGCGCACGACAGGCTGCGCGGGCAAGGGTCGATTGGGCGCGCAGCCGATGAGCACGAGCAGCGCGCAGACAAAGCGATTTCTCAACGTCGACACAGCAGGCGATCTACCCCCGAGCGCGCGTCACGCCTAGCTCAGTTCTTGAACAGCCAGCTGAGGCCGAGCAAGCTGAGGCCGATCACGGCCAGCGCCACCAGGGCAATCGACAGATCGACCCAGCGAAAACCAGTGCGCTGCCCCTTCGGCACTGGCCGACGTGAGGCGCGCGCTGCCGGTGCGGCGACGTCCCCGGTTGCCAGAGGCTCAGCGTGCGGCGCGCCGAGCATCACTCCTGCGTCGACGGTCGGCGGATCGATCGAATCGTCATCGCGCATGCGCTCGTCACTGCCGGCTTCGATCTCGACCAACGCGGCGAGCACCGGATCCTCGTAGACGAGCTCGCTGGCTCCAATCGTCAGACTCAGGCGTACGGGCCACGCGGTGTCGCGGCCACTCTCTATCAAGGTCTCACCGAGCAGCGCCCCATTTTTGGAGCCGAGCTCACGCACGAAGACCTGCGTCCCGCGCCGAATCAGCTCGACGTGACGTCGTGAACTGTCGTTGTCGCTGAGCGATAGGTCGGCGTTCGCTGCGCGGCCCACGACGTAGCTGCGGTCGAACTCAGAGAGCACGAGCTCCTTGCCGGCGTCCGGCCCCGCTTTTACCGTCACGCGGGGCGCAACCAGTTCGCCTTCGTCGGACAGGGAGCTCGCGACCAACAAGAGCGCAATCTCCTTGGTAGCGAGCCCGGGATTCTGGGTGGGAGGCACTTGCGATACGCTGAGCTCGAGCCAAACTCGCCCGACGCGGATCAAGTCGCCGGAGCGAATCACGCGCGGCGCCTGTGGCGAGAGCCGCACGGGGCCGGCGAAGGTGCCGTTGGTGCTGCCTTCGTCGATCAGCACGTAGTCGGTGCCACGTTGGCGGATCGATGCGTGACGATGGCTCACGCTCGGATCCGGTAGGCGGATCTCGCAGCCGTCCCCTCGACCGATCACGATGCGCGGGGCGTCGAAGGTGATGGACGCTTGAGACTTGAGGTCGCCAGAGCGGACCACGACCGTCAGCGCCATGAACCGCGGATGATGTGTCGCGCGCGGCTCCGTGTAAAGATTTGCGGGGCTTTGTGGCGCACGGAGCGCTCGAGCGCGACAAAGTTGGCCAAATACCGGGGTCTCACTTACTCGAGTGGAAAGCGAGGAGTCTCGCCGCGCGGTTCGCGGTGAGACCATTGCGGAGGCTGTCATGAGTGAAATCCAAGAGCGCCGCGCCCAGGGCGCGGGTCGAGTGCCGGTCGAGACGTTGGTCGAAGTGTGCGGGAACGAGCCCGGGATCCCCGCGTTCGAAGCCGAAGCGGTCGACGTGAGTGCCCGTGGCATGCATTTGCGCACGGCCTACCTGCCGGATCAGGGCGCTCCGCTCGTGTGCCGTTTCGAGGAAGAAGGCCGCGAGATCGTGGTCGAGGGCCGTGTTGCGTGGCGCCACGAGGGCAGTCGCGGCGGCGAGTTTGGGGTCGAGTTCACGGCGCTCGACAGCGGCAGCGTCGGCGCCTTGCGCGATCTATGCGAGGGAGCGCGAGCCGCGAGCGAGCCCGAGCCGGAAGACACGGTCAGCCAGGCTGAAGTCGGCTCGCGGGTGCGGTTGCACATCGAAGGCCTCGGCTCGCCGATGAAAGCGCGTGTGCGCGAGAGCGGCACCCAGAAGGTGCAAGTCGGTTCGAACCTCGAGTTCCTCAAGGTCGGCCGTCGCTTGGAGGTCGAAGACCTGGAGCAGGGTGGACGCCGCAACGCGCACATCGACGGCGTGAGCGTCGCGATCGACCCCACGTCGAACGTGCCGCAGTTGGTCGTGCAGCTGCGCTTCGAGGGCGCCGAGGACTCCACGCCGGAGCCGAGCGTGACCGGCCTCGAGCGTGAGCCGGTGCGCGGCTTCAAAATCTCGGGGGACGCGGTCACCACCAGCGCCGACGTGGCCTCCGCCGAGCCCGCCGACGCCGACGCCGACGACGAGGATGCGGACGCGGCCGCCATGCGCGGTCGCTTGAGCCTCGCCGCCACCAACGCCGGTGAAGCGATGAAGAGCGCGGGGCAATCGTTCGCCAAGTTCTCGGGGCGCGCCGCCGTCGGTTTCGGCGAATTGTTCAAGGGTGCGTCGACCAAGGTTCTCGAGCTCACGCGCCGCGGCAACAGCGCACCGAAGCTGCGCAAGACCTCGCCGCCGCCGAGCTCCGCGCAGGCCGGCGAAGGGCACCGCCTGCGACCCCAATCGGGCTCGAGCGCCGAGATCTCCGCGAGCAAGCTGAAGCCGATGCACAAGAAGCTGATCCTGGGCGCCTCAGGCGTCGTGCTGCTCGCGACGGTCACTGCGCTCGCCGCTCACCGCTCCGCGCCGCCAGGTCAAACCGCCAGCGCCACGACCGCGACGGCCGCGGCCGCGCTCCCTCCGTCGACCGGCGCGCCGTTGAGCGCGACGCCGCCCGCGTCGGATCTGGCACCGGGCGCGCCGACGGCGAACGTTCCGCTGTTTGGACCGACTCCGATGGCGACGATGGAGCCGGCTCCACTATCGCCATCGCCGGAGGCCGAGGGCGTCGAGGCTTCGGAGCGCGCGGCCGCCAAGCTCGCCGCGCCGTCGGCGGGTGACGACGAGGCCTTCTCCGACGAAGGTGGCGACGATTCGCACAAGGCTAGCGGGTCCGCCGACAAGGCGGACGGCAAGCCCGAGAACGTCGCGGCTTGGGGACACGGCAAGATCCACACGCCCACGATTTATCGCCTGCGCCTCGACGGGGAGGGCTCGAAGTTACAAGGCGTCATTCAGCCGACGGGTTTCGTCGTGGTGATCCCAGGGCGCAAGGTGATGGAACAAGGCGGCGCGATTGCCAAGCGCGACGCGCGCGTGAAGACCGTGCACACCTCGAACAGCAACGCCGGCGCCGAGGTCACGTTCAAGTTTCGCGACGAGGTGCCGGCGTACCGCGTGCGCTTGCGGCGCGACTACGTCGAGTTCCTGATCAGCGAGAGCGACAAGGGCGCGTCCAAGAAGGTCGCCAGCAAAACAGCCGACAAAGGCAAAGTCGCCCACAAGCGCTAGTCGCGCTTGGCGCGTTCAGTGCTTGAGCCAAAGCGAATAGTCTTGACCGCGCGTGCCTGGCGGGTGACCGCGCTCCACGATTTTCTCGTAGCCGAGCGACGTGAGCCTGGCCGCGTCTTGAAAGCAGCGCAGATCGGCGACGACTATCTCGCTGGTTTTTTCGAGAGCGCTCGGCCAATCCGGGCCCAAGGGCGCGTGCGGTGCGGCGGGGAAAAGCGAGCTCTGCGGTCCATATACCGGCACGCGTAGATCCGACACGCGATAAAACCCTGGAGGGTACGAGTCCGGACAGGGAAAGACTGCCACGGTCGGGTTGAACGGGCTGGCGGGTGCGGCATCCGGCATCTTGGATAGATGCGTGTTACCGAAAATCCCGACGCTCGGCGCGCGCCGGATCACGAAGTCCCAGAACATGATGTCCCCGGCGAGCGAGTCCGTGCCCTTGCTGCGCTGGTTCCACAAGATGTGCGTCGCGCCCAGGCTTCGGTACAGGCGAAACACGTCCGCGGGCGTTTGTTGCAAGCCGTAGCTGATGCCGTATTCGAACGGAAAGCGATCCATGACCACCGAAGCCTCGATGCCCAGGTGGTTGTTCTCGTCGTGCACGACGACGCGCGAGCGCTTCGGCAGCGCGCGCGCTACTTGTTGCCACGCCTCTTGAATCGAAAAGCGTTGTTCGTATTTGTGCTCGAAACCGGCTGACAGCAGGTCGATGCTCTTTTTTAGCGGTGATTTTGCGATCGGGTGCGTTTGAATAAAGTAGACGTCCCCACCCCACACGGCCTGAAGCCCAATCAGCGCCGCAAGCGCGCAGCGCGCGGCGAGCCCCGTGCGCCACACGACCAGCACGGCCGCGCAGGTCGCGGCCGTCATCACGGGCAGTATGCCTTGTAAGTAGCGATCTTGGTGGTGAATCCAAAACCAACAAAAAATGGCCGCGTGCACCCAACCGATCACGAGCCACAGCCGCAAGCGCGCGCGACAAAAAAGCAGCGCCGGAATGAGTAGGGTGAAGAGCGAGCCGAAGACCGGGGTCTTACCGTGAAAGCTGGACCAGTCGTTCGGCAGGAACGAGAAGGTGGCGAGCGCTTTCAACGAGCTGAATAGCCCTGCCAGATCGTGGGAAGGCTGCCACAGGTTCGCCTCTTCATACGCCCACTTGAGTTTGTAAGCGGATTCGCTGGTCCAGGGGCGCAGCGAGAGATAGCGGTTGAGCGCCGGATACAGCGGGTCGCCGTGCCAAAGCCAATTGGTGAGCCAGAGCGGCGCACTGCACAGCAGTGCGGTCGCCGCGGCGCACAACGGGCCGCGAAGGAGCGCGAAGAGGTTGCCGGTTTTCGGTGCTCGGAACGCGCGCACCTGCAGCACTCCGAGTCGAACGGCGATCGCGAGCACGGGGATCGGCACGAGCAAGAGCGCGGTCGTCTCCTTTACGAGCGTCGCTGCGGCGAGCAGGGCTCCGAGCAATATGCACCAGCGCGCCGAGAGCGCCCGCCACGCGAACAGCGTGGCTAAGCAGATCGGAACGCCGTACATCGCGCCGAAATGATCGGCGCCGGCCGCGAGGCTGCTGTCATACAGCAGCACGCCGGGAAATAAGAAGCGCGCCGCCCACACGACTCGGGGATCTGCACGCGGCGCGAGCCGGCGGACGAGTGCAGGAATGCCGATCAGCGTCGTCACCAAAAACGCCACGAACTCCAGGTGGGCCGACAGCAGCATGCGGTCGAACAGGCGGCTCTTCGGCAGCAGAAACGCCCAGGCGTAGAGGTAGCTCGTGAAATGAGGGCGCGCGTCGAACATCCAGCCCTCCATCAGCGGCCGAATACCGCCGAAGGAAACGTAGTCCTCGGCGAGCGCGAGGTGCTTCCAACGCGAATCGAACTCGACGTTTTCCGGCGACAGAATCATGAAGTAGACGGCCAGCAGCCCCACGAAGCCGAATGCGAGCGCGAGCGCGCCCGTGCTGCCGAGTGACGGCCGGTAGCGCGCGAGTCGACGTTCGCGCCGGCGAAGGTGTGACCAGAGTGAGCAGAGCTCGTTGAAGCTCACCACGATGAGTCCGATCGGCAGCGTGAAGAATAGAACTGCTCGATAGAGGTGCAGTGCCCCGAGCAAGAACATGGCAAGCTCGAACTCGAACACGCCGAGGGCGAACGCCAGGCTCAAGTGTTCCAAGGTGCGCAGGCGACGCAGTCGTAGAGCGCGCAGGGTTGCCGAGCCGATGCCGAAGCAAGCGACCATGCAGGCGAGCGAAGCCAGCCA
>DASYCR010000120.1:0-3195 GCA_036500095.1 Polyangiaceae bacterium | reverse complement strand
GAACGACTGGTGCTCGCCACGGGCCACTACAGAAACGGGATCTTGCTCGCGCCGATCAGCGCGGAGATCGTGCGAAAATCGGTGCTCGGACAAAAACTGCCGCCGATGGTCAAAAGCTTCTCCGTGCAGCGCTGAAGCTTTCACGCTCGAGTCGCGCCTGAGTCGACGACTCATGCTATGAGTGCCCGCGATGGCGGCGTCGGCACGAAGCTCGCTTGCGCTCGGTGTGCTGGTTTCCGGCAACGGCTCCAACCTTCAGGCCATTCTGGACGCGATCGCCGAAGAGCGGCTGAACGCGCGGGTCGAGCTCGTGATCTCCAATCGCGCGGGCGTGACCGCGCTCGACCGCGCGAGCGCGGCGGGCGTGACCGCGCGCGTGATCGCGCATCGCGAGTTTCAAACGCGCGAAGCGTTCGACGCGGCGCTGGTCGCCGCGTTCGAACAGGCGCGCGCCGAGTGGATCGTACTGGCGGGCTTCATGCGTGTGCTCACTCCCACTTTTCTGCGCGCGTTTCCGGGTCGCATCATCAACATTCACCCCGCGCTGCTGCCCGCATTTCCGGGCGTGGACGCGATCGGTCAAGCGCTGGCCTACGGCGTGAAGGTCACGGGCTGCAGCGTGCACTTCGTCGACGAGGGCGTCGACACCGGAAGCATCATCGCGCAGACGCCGCTCTCGGTCGAACTCGGCGACGACCACGACTCGCTCGCCAAACGCATGCACGTAGCCGAGCACCGCTTGCTCGTGCACGCGTTGAGCGAGATCGCGCGCGGGCGCATCTCCCCCAACGCGCAGCGCGTCGTCCCTCCGGAGCCGGCGTGACGTCGCGCCACTACGACGTGATCGTGCTGGGTCGCTCGCTCGGCGCGCTGACCGCGGCCGCGCTGCTCGCGCGCCGCGATTTTCGCGTGCTCGTGCTCGGCCAGGGGCAGCGCTCGCAAAGCTACCGCTTCGAGCAGCGCGTGCTGCATCGCCGCGCGTTCACGCTGCTATGCGGCTCCTCGCCCGCCTGGCGACGCGTGCTCCAGGAGCTCGCGCAGAGCCCGCAATTTCGCCGACGGGTCAAGACGCTCGACCCCATGTTCACCGTGATCAGCGACACGCGTCGGGTCGAGGTGCCACCCGATATGGAGCTCTACACGCGCGAGCTCGATCGCGAGTTCCCCGAGGTTCGCCAGCTCGTGGACGAGCTTTACCTGAGCATGGCGCAGGTCAACAGCGCCGCCGACGCGGCGTTCGAGCGCGATCTGATCTGGCCGCCAGGTACGCTCTGGGAGCGCTTTGAAACGGGTCGCGCCGCAGCGAGCTTGCCGCTCACGCGCGGCGAGCGCCCGCAAGACTTGCTGGGCAAGTTTCCGTCCGCGCACGACTACCGCGATCTGACGATCGTGCCCGCCTCGTTCGCCAGCAATTCGGCGCTGCAAGGCAGCGAGGTGCCGCCCTTCGCGCTCGCGCGCTTGCATGGCGCCTGGACGCGCGGCGTGCAAGCTCTCAGCCGGGGGGAAGACGAACTCGCCGAGTTTCTGTGCGAACGCATCGAGGCGCACGGCGGGGCGGTCGAGCTCGCGCGGCGCGCCACCGGCTTGCAGGTTCGGCGCGGTGGCACGATCGCCGTCAGCGAGGAAGGTGAAGAGCAGCCGACCAGCGCAAGCTCCGTCATCTCCGATCAATCCGGCGAAACAGTGGCCGACCTGTCCGGCGGAGTCGGTATCACGCGGGCTGCGCGCGAAGACTGGCCGCGTTTGACGCCCGCCGCCGGACGCTTCGTGGTCAGCGTGGTCGTGAAGACGCGCGGCTTGCCCGAACCGCTGCCGAGCGAGTCGTTCATCTTGCCGTCCCAGCGCGGGCGCCGCGATCCACGGCGTCCCTTCGTCCACTTGCAACGCGTGGAGACCGGCGCTTTCCCCGACGCCAGCCGGGACGCGCAAAGCGAAACTCTCCTCGTCGCGGAAACGCTGCTGCCCGCCCGCGGTTCGCTCAGCATGCTCGAGGCGCGCGACGCGGTGCTCGAGGTGCTGCGCGGGGCCTTGCCGTTCCTCGACGAAAACCTGGTGTTCGTCGATTCGACGCACGACGGTTTACCGCTCTATGACTATCGTTCCGGCGCGCGGCGCGACGTCGACCGCATCCACGTCAACGAAACGGCGGCGACGGCCGAACCCATGGAACGACTCTGGACGATCGACCCTCCCGGCTATTTGGATCTGGGCGGGGAGCCCGCGCGTGGTCCGATACCGAGCACTTATTTGGTCGGCAAGACCGTGCTGCCCGCGCTCGGACAAGAAGGAGAGGTTCTCGCGGCCTGGAACGCGACTCGCCTGATCACGCGCAAGGACAAAGCTCGTCAGAAGATGCGTCGGCAGATGTGGAGCAAGATCGAGACGACCTGATGCGCGTGATTGCAGGAAGTCTGCGCGGCCGCCCTCTGCTCACTGCCAAGGGTGACTCGACTCGTCCGACTGGGGCCCGGGTGCGCGAGGCGCTGTTCTCCATTCTCGGCGAGCTCGACGGCGCGCGCGTGCTCGATCTGTACGCCGGCAGCGGCGCCCTCGCGATCGAAGCGCTCTCGCGTGGCGCCGCTCGCGCCGTGCTCGTCGAGTCCGGCCGCGCAGCGCAGCGCGCGATTCGCAGCAATCTGAGCTCCCTCGGCATCGCGCCGCTCGCGACGTTGCTACCGCTGCGCGCCGAGGCCTCGTTCGGTCCACTCGCCAGTCACGGCCCTTTCGAGCTCGTATTCGCCGACCCGCCCTGGGCAGATGCTCAGGCCGCGCTCGGCGTGCTCGAAAAGCTCGTCGAACGCCAATTTCTCGCGCCGGGCGCGCGGCTCGTACTCGAGCACGCGGCGCGCGACACACCGCTCGGAAAGCAGCGGCTCGCGCTGATTGACCGCCGCACCTGGGGCGATACTGCCGTCACTATTTTCGAACACCGAGCCGAAGTGTCCTAGGCTCAAGACGTGCTCGCACTTGGTCGGCGGGGTGGCTATAGTCGGCCCGCCCTCGCTATGCTGAAGCTGGAGTTCCACGATGTCTAGTACGACCGCGCCTCCTCCCCCGAAGGGCGGAAGCGGACCGTTCATCCTTGCAGCGATCGTGATGCTGCTCTTGATGGGCGGCTTGATCTTCTGGAAGCTGAAGAGCGGCGAGGCACCGAAGGCCCAGGACACGCCCCCCGTCGTGCCCACCGTGGCGCCG
>DASYCR010000119.1:0-9135 GCA_036500095.1 Polyangiaceae bacterium | reverse complement strand
CTCGCCTGGTTCAAGCTCGAGCAAGCCGCGCGTTTTCCGGCGCTGCAGCCGCTCACCGGCATCGCGTTCGTGCGCCGACCGCCGAGCACGACCTCGGACACCCCGCAGGACTACGGAACCTTTTCACCCGGCGCCCAGGTGATCGAGATCGCCGCTTCGATCGATCCGACTACATTTGCCGTCGCGCCTGGCGCCGAGACCAATCTCACGGCGCTCTGCAGCGGGCTCGGCGGCACCAACGTCGACGCGCGGCGCCCGGCCGTGTCGTGGGACGGCACGCAAATCGCGTTCGCGGCGCGCACGTCCGCGACGGACCCGTTTCACGTTTACATCGTCGAAAATGGCGTGTGCACGGTGCAAGCGGACATCGACGCGACGCCGGTAACCGACTCGACCGCGCATCCCTTCACCAGCAACGGCGAACTGATTCACAATTTCGATCCGAGCTTCACGCCTGATGGCGGCATCGTGTTTGCGTCCACGCGCGGCAACGTCACGAACGTGGACTCGTTTGGCTACTTCGGACCGCAGCGCACACCCGCCGACCCCGCCAAGCTGAACTCCAACTTGTACGTGCTCGATAAGCCCGGCGGCACGATTCGGCAGCTCACCTTCCTGCTCAATCAGGAATTGACTCCGAGCTTCATGCGCGACGGCCGCGTGATCATGGTGACCGAGAAGCGCGCGCCCGGTTTCTACCAGCTCGCCGGTCGTCGCCAGAACCTCGACGGCGGCGACTATCATCCGCTGTTCGGTCAGCGTGACTCGATCGGCTACGATCAGCTGACCGACGTCGTCGAGCTCACGGACAAGAACTTCGCGTTCATTCTGAGCGATAAGCTGGCGGCACACGGCGCAGGCACGCTGGCTGTACTGAACCGCAGCGTCGGCGTCGATCAGAACATGCAAGCCGGCGCTGATTTTGCGCAGGACCCGAGCGCGCTCGACTTTCCGGATCCCAATTTCTATCAACACTCGCTGCGCATCATCGATCCGCAAGCGACGGGCAAGCCTGGCGCTACGGTAGGCGCGTACCGCAGTCCGGCGCGCTTACCGAGCAAGAATTTGCTCGTGAGCTACGCCGCCAACGTCACGGACATCACGAATTTCAGCGGTAATTTCGACATCGTCGAGCTGGATCCGACAACCGGCGCGCGGACGCCGGTCGTGAGCGGGCCAGAGGACGAGCTGTGGCCGGTAGCGGTGGGTCCTCGTTACAACCGCGAGATCTTTCATTCGCGGCTCGACGAGCCGAACGGCGCAACCCAGGTGCTCACCGACGACGTGCACAAAGACCACGCGGAAGTGACCTATTTGGATCTGCCGCTGCTCACCAGTCTCTTGTTCCAGAACACGCGCACGGGTCGTGAATTCACGCCGCAGATGGGCGTGTCGTTCTGGGAGGATCTGCCGCCCGACCAGGGCATCACGAGCATGCCTGCCGGTAGTCCATTCGTGTTCAACGACACGTTCGGTTCGGTGTTCGTCAAACGAGTCGTGCTCGGCTCACCTTCCCTGTTCGGAGACGGCTCGGCCGCGGTCAGCGTTCCGGGTGGCGTCCCGATCGTAATGCAGGTGACGCCCGTGTCGCTCGCAGACGCACCCGGCGCCGTCGCGCACTTTCAACGTGAGGAGATCCAGTTTTACCCGGGTGAGGTCGTGCGCCAATCGTTCCGGCGCGGGCTCTTCGATGGGCTATGCGCTGGGTGCCATGGCTCGGTGAGCGGGCTCGAGCTACAGATCTCGCCGAACCCCGACATCTTGAGCCAGGCATCCATGGTCCAGGCTAACGGCGCGACGCCCAACAATCTGATCATCCCGCCGCCGTCGCCGGCGAGCGCAACGCAAGGGCCGGTAGCTCCGTAGAATGCATCCCAGGTATGGGATGCATTCTATGTCGGTTTTTTCCTTGGCGTAGTCGCATGCACAAGGCCTGGCGACCTCGTCGACCAGCTAGGAAGCATGCGACGGGCTCGCCGGAATTTTTGTAGATCTGTCTTCTGCCGATCGTGATCTGCAGGAGCCAAGACTTCCGCGCCCGCGTGCGGGGCTCCGCCCCGGCGCCCCGGGAGTTTGAGATAGCTGCAGAGCCCGTGGCAAATGGCCGTCTCTAGACGCGCTCGATCACGGTGGCGACGCCCATGCCGCCGCCGATGCAGAGCGTGATCAGCGCCGGGTTGAGGTTCCGCCGCTCGAGGTCGTCGAGCGCGGTCCCGAGCAAGATCGCGCCGGTGGCACCGAGCGGGTGACCGAGCGCGATGGCTCCGCCGTTGACGTTGACGCGGGCCGGATCGAGCTCGAGTCGGCGGATCGTGTTGAGCGGTACCACCGCGAAGGCCTCGTTGATCTCCCACAGATCGATGTCTTTGACCTGCATGCCGGCTTTGCGGAGCGCGCGCTCCGAGGCCGGAGTCGGCGCGGTGAGCATGATCACCGGTTCGTCGCCGATGGTCGCCACGGAGCGCACGCGCGCGCGCGGTTTGAGGCCGCTCCGCTTGACGTAATCGGCGGAGGCCAGCAAAACGGCGGCGGCGCCGTCCACGATGCCGCTCGAGTTGCCCGCGTGGTGAACATGGTCGATGGCCGTGACCTGCGGGTAGCGACGGATCGCCATTTGATCGAGCGTTTCGCCGTCCGGACCGAGCGGCGCAGCGCCGAGCTTCTTGAAAGCGGGCTCGAGTGAGGCGAGACCTTCGAGCGTGGTGTCCGCGCGTGGATGCTCGTCATGTGCGAGCGCGACCTGGCCGTGCGCGTCGAGCACTGGGAACAAGCTTTTGGCGAAGCGCTTCTCGGCGATGGCCTGCGCAGCCTTGCGCTGGCTTTCGAGCGCAAATCTGTCGACCGCGTCGCGCGTTGTGCCGTCGAGCGTCGCAATCAGATCGGCGCTGATGCCTTGCGGAACTTGAAACACCTTCTCGCGCAAGCGCAAATTCAAGCCGTCCATCATGCCGTCGTCCGAGCCCATCGGAACGCGTGACATGCTCTCCACGCCGCCGCCGATCACGAGATCCTGCTGACCGCTGAGCACGCCCAGCGCGGCGAAATTGACGGCTTGCAGACCCGAGCCACAGAAGCGGTTGAGCGTCACACCGGTCACGACGTCGGGAAACCCCGCGGCGAGCACCGCGTTGCGCGCGAGATTGGCGCCCTGTTCCTTGACCTGCGACACGCAGCCAACGACGAGATCCTCCACGTCTTCCTTACGGAGCTCGGTACGCCGAGCCAGCTCGTTTAAGGTCTGCGCAAGCAGCTCCTGAGGATGGATCCCCGAGAGGCCACCCTTGCCCGCCTTGCCGCGGCCTCGGGGAGTGCGTACCGCGTCGATGATGAAGGCTTCAGCCATGAACCCAGTGTAGCCACGCCCGTGGAGCCGAGAAAGGGCCCGGCGTCAGGCCGAGCGCCTACTGAATGACGATGGTCTTGCCGACGGTCACGCGATCTCCCGCAAAAGGCGGCACTTTTGCGCGGCGCATGGCCGAAGCGATGCACCCGCCGGTCGCAGTACCCGCAAACGGCGGCCCGGATAGCGTGGCGCTCGTCACGCGGCCTGAGGGCGCGAACGTGATGGTGACGCTGGCGGTGCCGCTGGGATCGCCTTCTTTACGGCACGCGCTGGCCTCCACGGCGGCGGCCTTGAGGGAGCTCAGCGCGGCGGCGCGATCGAACTCCGCGGCTGGCTCTTCCGCCGTCGGCTTTTCGATCGCCTGGGTCGGTTCAGCTTGCGTCTTCGGTGGCTCGCTCGGTTCAGCGGGTGGCGTGTCGGCGCTAGCCGGCTTTGCGTTCTCGGCGCGAGTCGCGGCTGAACTCGACGGGGAAGCGGCCACACCGGCGGGCTGCTCCCGTCGCGCTGGATTTGCCGTCGCTTGGCTGGCAGCCGTTGAGTCTGGCGGTGCCGCCGGTTCCGCCGGCGCACTCGGTGCTGGTGACGACGGCGCGACACGCTCGACGAGCGGCGCCGGAAGGGCGGCGGGTTCGTCCTTTTTTTCCGCGACGGGGTCCGGCGATGGGAGCTCTGCGGTCCTCGGTCGTAGCTTGACGACGGCGACTGCTCCTAGCGCCGCCGCCAACAAGATCCCGAGCACGATGCCGCCGCCGCGCGACTTGCGTGGAGGCTCGTCCGAAGCGACCTGTGCGGTTTCAAGTGTGGGGGGAGCGAGCACCAACTTGCGCACGCGCGGCTCGTCTTGCGTCGCGGTATCGACCTCGATGGGCACGTCGATTTGCGCGGGGGCGAGGCTGCTCTGTTGCGAGGCGCCGGCGTTGCTCGCGGAGGCGTCGAACACGGCAGCCATGTCGAACAACGGCTGCGTCAGGGCGTGCTTGGGCTCGACCGGGGGCGGGGCCTGAGCGCTGAGACCGGAGACGTCAATGGTGGGCGCCGCCAGCAAGCCGTCGTCCGCGCTGCGCAGGTTCATCAGGAAATCCTGCGATTTGCCCTGCTTGCCTGGGCTCTTCGTCGGCTTGGGCGCGGTCTCCGCAGTGAGCGCGCTGAGCGTGGGTGTGCCTGAACTCGGCGGCGGCTCGTCCTCCTCAGGGAAGCCCAGATCGACGAGCGTATCCTTGCCGCGCAAGGGCGGGCTTGCAGGTGGGCTTGCGGGCTTGACGCGCCGTGCCTCGGGGGGCCTCGGGCGCAGCGGCGGTGCTTTGGGCGTGTCCGCGAGCGCAGCGGGCGCTTTGGGCGGCTCTTCCCGCACGGACAACAACCCGGGAGAAAGAGCGACTGCGCCTGCGGTTTCGGCCGCGATCGCGCCAGCGGTTTCCTTCTCGAGTGCGCGGCGAGGAGGCGCGGGACGCGCTGGCGCTTCGTTGTATGGCGACGAGCCGTCGACCGAAATCTCTGCGTCGCAGTGCCGGCACTTGATGGTGACGACTTTGCCCTGAACCCGGCGCTTGAATAGATCGTCGCCGAGCATGAAGCGGGCTCCGCAGCTGGAGCAAGTGACGGCAAACGACATTGGGGGGCTATTGTGCGCGGACGCTCCGCGCATTCAGACACAAGCATCCATCGATTCGCGCGACTCGGCAAGCGTGGACTTCTCGCGTGCCCGGCGCCGCAAGAGACGCCGCTCGCGACGGGCGCTGCTACAGCCGCGCCACAATCGCCGACAGGTGCCGCCCGCTCGCCTGCCCGTCGCGTCGATAAGAAAAAAAGCGCTCCGGTTCGCGCACGGTGCAACCGCGCACATGGTCAATCTCGAGCACGCCGGCGGCCCGGAGCTCGGCGTGC
This sequence comes from Polyangiaceae bacterium, assembly GCA_036500095.1. Lineage (GTDB taxonomy): Bacteria > Myxococcota_A > Polyangia > Polyangiales > Polyangiaceae > PMG-095. Next base: position 3,908 of record DASYCR010000119.1, on the reverse strand, counting down.
AACATGCGATACAGATCCACGTGTGGCTTTGGGCCCGCGTGCTCGACAATCCCTGGGTCCAAGGAAGCCGCCAAGATTTGAGCCGCGACGTCCGCCGAAACCTCGAATGCCGCGAGGGAGATGTGCGGCCCAATCGCAGCGACGAGCTCGGCGTTTCCGCCGACGTGTTCGCGTAGCGATTGAACCGCAGCGCGCGCCACGCCCTGTACGGCGCCGCGCCAGCCAGCGTGCACCGCAGCGACGGCTCCGGAGCGGCGATCGGCGAGCAGCACCGGGACGCAATCCGCCGTGCGTACGGCGCACGCCACGTTCCGAGCTCGCGTTAGGAGCGCGTCGCCTTCGACGAAGCGCGTGCTGCTTGCCTGCGTGTCAGCCTCGACACGAACGACCTCGCGCCCGTGCACTTGCGACAGAAAGTGCAGCTGGTCCGTACTGACACCGAGCGCGTCGCTCGCGCGGCGCAGATTCTCGCGTACGTTCGCCTCGAGGTCGCCGACCGTCACGGAAAAATTCAGCGTCGCATAGGCGCCGCTCGAGACCCCGCCCTGGCGCGTGAAGAAAGCGTGCCGAAAGCCCGACTGCGTGAGCAATGGACTCGAAAGGAACTCCGCTGAGCTGGTCATTTCGACATTCTTCGACATTCGTGGGCCCCTTGCGTCGATGAAAGCAAATTAAAGGACAAAAGTCGCTCCCGGTCGGCTGCGGTCACGGGGAGTTTTTGGTATCTGTGAGGCCCGCCCATGCGCCCCAAAGATCCTTTCATCGGCCGCGAGATTCTCGGTGGCCAATTCCAGATCTTGGAGAAGATCGGAACGGGCGGGATGGGCTCCGTCTACAAGGCGTCGCAGCCGGCGATGAACCGGATGGTCGCGATCAAGATTCTGCATCCGAAGCTCGCGAATCGTAAGGATCTCGTGTCGCGCTTCCGGCGCGAAGCACGCGCGATGAGTCAGCTCTCGCATCCCAACACCGTCAAGGTGTTCATGTATGGCGAGCTCGAGGACGACGGCTCGCTCTATATCGTCATGGAGATGCTCGAGGGCAAGAACTTGAACCAGACCGTGCGCAAGGGCGGTCCCATCCCGCAAGACGGCGCGATCGCCATTCTGATTCAGGTCTGTGGTGCTTTGCAGGAAGCACATGATCTTGGCATCGTGCATCGCGACCTCAAGCCCGAGAATATTTTCCTGTCGCGCCAGGGCGGCATCGCGGATTTTCCGAAGGTTCTGGATTTCGGACTGGCTAAAGTAACCGATCAGCAGATGCAGCCGGGCTCCGTCATTCTCACGCAAGAGGGAATGGTCTTCGGGACTCCGGAGTTCATGTCTCCGGAGCAAGCGCAAGGGCGCACGTTGGACGCGCGCAGCGACATCTACTCGCTGGCAGTGATCTTGTACGAAGTACTCACCGGTAAGCTGCCGTTTACGGCCAAGACGCCGATGGAGTACATCCAAAAGCACGTGACCGAGCCGATCATCCCGCTCAGCGAACGCGTGCCGGACAAGACGTTCCCGAAAGAGCTCGACGCTGTGATGGCCCACGCGCTCGCCAAAAAGCCCGAAGGGCGCTTTCAAACGGCGGCGGAGTTCGCGGAGGCGCTGCGGCCGTTCGGCGGCAGCGCCGTGGCCATGCTGCCAGTGCTCGGCCCGACCCCGAACGCGCCGCGCGTGGGCGCGCACCAAGCGAAGGCGGACGCGGCGGCGGGCTCGGGCCTGCTCGTGGGCGTCGCGCTCGCCTGCCTGATCGCCGGCGTGCTCTTGGCGGTGGTGGTCATGCGCGTCCTGGGGCACTGATGCGTGCTCCGCACGTCGAAACACTGATTCGAGTCGCAAAGGTGGTTGGGTGGGTGCTGCTCGGGCTCGCGCTCACGGGTGCGCTCACCGCATTTTTGGTGATCCACCACTACGAGGCGGACCTGCCGGACGTGCATGATCTGCGCACGCGCTATCAGCCGGCTCAAGTCACGCGGATCCTGGCGCGCGACGGCACGGTGCTGGCCAATCTGTTCGTCGAGCGCCGCACGGTCATCGCATTTTCGGAGGTGCCGAGCCACACCAAGCTTGCCTTTTTGGCCGCAGAAGACGCGAGCTTCTACGAGCACCAGGGTCTCGACTATTGGGGCATGCTGCGTGCGCTCTCGGCCAACTTGCGCGCCGGGCGCTCGCGCCAGGGCGCCAGTACGATCACGCAACAGGTAGTGAAGAACGTGCTGCTCGACCCGGAGCGCACGTACGCGCGCAAAATCAAGGAGACGATTTTGGCGCGGCGGCTCGAGCACGAACTGAGCAAGGACGAGATCTTCGCGCTTTATCTGAATCGCATTTATCTGGGGCACGGGCGCTTCGGGATCGAGGAGGCGGCGCGCTACTACTTTGGCAAGAAAGCGAAGGAGCTGGACGTCCCGGAGTCGGCGTTGCTCGCTGGCTTGGTCGCGTCGCCCGAGCGCTACTCGCCCCGGCGCGATGAGACGAAGGCCCTCGCACGCCGTCACTACGTGCTCGGGCAGATGTTGGAAAAGCAGTTCATTACGGCTGATTTGCACGACGCTGCCGAAAGCGCGCCGCTCAGGCTGGCGCCCGCGAGCGACGGCGAATCCGAGCTCTGTCCGGAGGTCGTGACGTACGCGAAAAAGCTGCTCGAGGACGTGGCCGGTGAGGCCGCGGCGCGCGGCGGCTTTACGGTGGAGACGACGATCGATCCTGCTCTGCAGGCCGCCGCGCGCAAAGCCGTGCGCGACAACCTCGACGCGTACGCCACGCGGCAAAAGCTCGAGCCGCCCTACAGTCAAGCGACGCGCCGCTTGTGGGGGCCGCCCGCGACGGGCGCGCCCAAACAGAACAAGATTTATGTCGGCCACGTCGTCGCGCTGAACGACCAACAGGGCAGCATCGACGTGCAGGTGGGGGATGCGCTCGGACGCATCAACCTCGCTACCGAGGGTCGCTACAACCCGAAGCATCTGGCGGCGAGCGAGTTCACCAAAGTGGGAGCGCTGCTGCGTGTCGGCGTGGAGAGCGCGCCGGAAGCAGGGACGCCGCTCGCGCTGCGCCTCGAGCTCGGTCCCGAATCGGCGCTCGTCTCGATCGACGTGCGCTCGCGCGAGATCCGCGCGTTGGTCGGCAGCTACGAAGCCGTGAGCTCCGGGCTCGATCGCTCGACGCAGTCGCGGCGTCAGCCGGGTTCGTCGTTCAAGCCCGTGCTGTACAGCTACGCGCTCCACTCCCGGCGCGTGACGCCGGCTACGGTGCTCGATCTGACCAAAAAAGAAGGCAAAAAGAGCACGGACTACAAGATCAGCGTGCGCGAGGCGATCGCTCAAAGCGACAACCAGGCGGCTGCACGGCTGCTCGATGACGTGGGCGCGGCGAATGTCGTGGAGTGGGCGCGCGCCCTCGGGATCACCAGCGATTTGCAAGCCACGCCGTCGCTCGCCCTCGGCGCCTATGAAGTGAGTCCGCTCGAGCTCACGAACGTGTTCGTTACTTTCGCCAGCGGCGGAGAGTTCTCGTTGCCGAAACTCGTGACACGCATCGTGGCGCCCGGTGGCAAGGAGCTCGCTTTGCCGCCGACGCCGCCAGCGCGGCGGGTGATGACGCCGGAAGAGGCGTACCTCATCACGAGCCTACTTCGGGGTGTGGTCGATCACGGCACCGGCAAGCGAGCCAAGGCACTCGGTCGTCCGCTGGCCGGCAAGACCGGCACCACCAACCTATCGAAAGACACCTGGTTCGCCGGCTATTCGACCGATCTGACGACGGTCGTTTGGGTCGGCTACGACGATGCGTTGCCGCTCGGTTGGGGAGAGGCCGGCGCGGTGACGGCACTGCCCGCCTGGATGCAGCTCATGAAGATCGCCCACGAAAAGCGGCCTCCGACGGAGTTTCCGCGCCCGGCCGGGATCGTCGTCG
>DASYCR010000118.1:0-1675 GCA_036500095.1 Polyangiaceae bacterium | reverse complement strand
CGCAAAGAGCTCGAGCAGGCGCAGCAGCTCGGCGAGGCTTATGCACGCGAGCTCGCGGCGGTGGTCACTGCTGGTGACTTGCGCAGCGAGATCCCACCGACCGCGCCGCCCGAGAGCGGCGTCGACCGGCTCGAGCTGCTCCAGAACACGGCCTCCGCGCTACAGCGCGTGCTGCGTCACTGGCTCGATGGCTTGCGCAGCGACACGGCCGAGCTCGTGCAACAACTCGGCGAGCACGCGCCGCTCGCGCAAAGCTTCGCGCGGCGAATGACCGTCGGCGCCGAGTTGCTCGGTGATCTCGGTCTGCTCACCGAGTGCGATCTGACCGAATCGGTCAAGCGCGTGGATGTGTCCGAGCTCGCGCGCGAAGCAGTCCAAGCCGTCGAGGCGCGTGCGGCGCGCCACGGCGTGGAGCTCGAGGTGCGGCTGCCGGAGCGCGCGCCCTTCGAGACACGGCCGTCCGAGCTGCGCGTGCTCCTGCGCGCGCTGTTCCACCATGCGATCGCCGCGACACCGCGCGCAGGCCAGGTGTTGCTCTCTGTGGTGCCCACGGAAATGGGCATGCTACTCAGCGTCGAGGATGGCGGCCCAGTCGTACCCGAGGCGTCGCGCACGAACGTGATTCAACACCGCACAGACCCCGCGAGCTTTGGCCGCCCAGCAGGAGTTTCACTGCTCGTGGCCGACGTGATCGGCGGAGTTTTGGGTGGCGGCGCAGGGATGCGTGAAGGCACCGCTGGGCGGAGTGAAGTCTGGATCGTACTCAGATCCCGCCCAGATTGATTTTGGCCCCGCGGCGTGCGCGGTTGGGTTATCCTCTGAAAAATGCGCATTCTCGTCGTGGAGGACCAAGACTCGATCCGCCGGATGATCGAAGCGTTGGTGCAAGCACGCGGGTATGACGTGACCGCGGTTGCGTCCGGAACCAAAGCCATCGACGTGGCCATGACGAACCCGCCCCATCTGGTCTTGCTCGATCTGAATCTGCCCGGGCAATACGACGGTTTCGAGGTCTGCCGCCGGCTGCGCAGCGATCCGGGAACGAGCAAGATCCCGGTCGTCATCATCAGCGCGCTCGACGATCAAGAGTCGCGAAACCGTGCAACCGAAGCGGGCGCCACCTCTTACTACACCAAGCCCTTCAGCCCGATCGCCTTGCTCAAAGAGATCGAACGGCTGAAGAATTTGATCCAGGCGACCTGAGTCAACGAGCTCACGTCAGAGCAACCTGAGCAGAGCCTTCGCGCGATCCTCCGACGCAGCGATCAGGCCGCGCGATTCGATCGCAGGAATGCGCAGCACCTCGCACAGCTCATCGATGATCTTTTTTTCGCTTTGGTCTTGTTCGCCATCGACGAAACTGAGCAGTACCGCGTGCTGCAGCAGGACGCGCCGCGCGTCGGCGCTCAGGTCGTGAATCGGCACGTCCTCGAGCTTCTTCGGCTCGCGTGCAAACAGCCGAACCTCGTGCGCCTCGCTCGGTGAAGCCTCGAAGGCCTGTAGCAGCGCCTCCAGGACCTCCTTCTCCTCCCCCGCCAAACGACCGTCGGCCCACGCAACGGTGACGAGCCCTTTCAGAATCGCCAAGTTCTGAATGTGCATCACGCTCGATCTTCTCAGATCTGGGCGGGCTTTTCCATGGTGTTCGGGGGAGTTTCCAGAGCTGCTCCCTGCC
>DASYCR010000117.1:0-6313 GCA_036500095.1 Polyangiaceae bacterium | reverse complement strand
GTGTAGTCGAGCCACACCAAGATTTCGGTCTGGATCACGCTCGGATCGGGCGCGAGCGATCAACCGCCGCCGCTGAGCCAGGTCGAGAGCGCGAGGTTGTGGCTCCCAGTCCCGCGCGTCTCGACGGCGTATTCGACTTCGAGTCCGAGCGCGTCCGCGATGCGCACGGGAAAGCGCGCGTCCGTGGGCTCGCCGCCGGTCCACGGCTTCCAGCCGATCACCACTTCCGGATAAGCGAACACCGTGGGCTCGAAGCCAGGCCATCGCCAATACCAGCCGAGCTCGAGCCGCCCGCTACGGCGCCGCTCGATCAGCCGCTGATCGAAGCGCCCGACGCTCTTGTCGGAGCCCCAGGCGTTCGTAGCAAAGCGCCTGTTACCGATCTCGCGCAGAGCGTCGGCTGCGGCAACCGGCGAGAGGTCGTGTTCGGAAAACGTCGGCGCGAGCGCTTGGAAACGGGCTCGAGCGCGCTCGAGCCGAGACGCCACGGTTCCGGCGGGGATACCGAGCAGCCACGCCACCTCCTGTCGCGACATCGACTCGAGCTCCACGAGCGCGAACACTTCCCGCTCTTCGTCGGCGAGCTCTCCGATCGCAGCATCCACTCGGCGTCGAGCCTGCTCCTTTTGCCAGACCGCCTCGGGACTCTCGACCTCCCATTCTTCCACCGAGAGCCCCGAGTTCATGATGCCGTGCCAGCGCGAGCGGCGCCGATCGGAGGCAAGCCGCAGCGCGGTGGCGATCAAAAATCCGCGCTCCGCGCGTTCCGGCACAGCTGCCAGGCGCCGCGCAAGCACCCAAAATGCTTCCTGCGCGACGTCGTCCACGTCGGCCGAGCCGAGGCGCGAACGCCGGAGCACCGTCTCGAGGCGCGCCGAATGCCGCTCGACGGCGCGCGCCAGGCGCTGATCGGCCGGGAGCGCGCCTTCGCTCCGGTCAACCGGCAGCGCTTCGACCAGCGCCCGAGGGACGGTCCCGACTAGAATGCTCATACCCAGCTAGATGGTAGCACTCGACGATTCTGATCGAACCAGGGCGCCGATCATCCGGTGGAGGGCTGCTTTCTAGCAGGATCGGCGCTGAAGCTTTGCCCGGAAGTTCGGCCGGGGGTGGTCACAGCGGCTCCGTTTCCGCTGCCTGCGTAGCTTGGCGCGCGACTGCAGTTGTCGAAGGAATGCAGAGCGCGACTAGGCCGTATCACTCGCCGTGAGCTCTCGCCGCGTTCTGGTAGCCGGGCTCAAAGGTCTTGCTCTGAGCCTACTACCGAGCGGCGCTTTCGTTGCGGTGTTTCGGATTGTTGTCGCTGTGCGATCTGCAGCCCGGGATCCCTAGCTGGGACGAGCAACTTCACACGACGCTCCGGCTGACGGGTGCCGTCGTGGTGACTGCGGCGATCGCGGGCTTGGGGCTCGGCATCTTCGCGAGCTCGGTGCGCCGCTCTCGCTTGAGCTGGCTTTTGGTCGCTGGTCTGGGGGCCTATCCGCTGTGTATTATGGTCGACGTCACTGCGCTGATCGGGGGTGAAGCCGGCGGCGTGCGTGGAAATCTCCGCATTCTGCCGCTTCTGCTTTTCGGAGCGGTTCCCTACGCGCTGGTGGCCGGCGTGCCCCTCGTGCTCGGGATTTACCTGCTTGAGCGCTGGACGCGCGCACGCGCGTAGTCACCCGAGGCATGGCCGTTTTCTCGCCGCCTCACGCGGAATTCGTAAAGGGAACTGCCTACAGCTAACCGTTTGGGTCTCTGCGCACTTGGGCTAGAAGGTCCCCATGAACGGTCGCGTACTGCTCGTGATTGCCTCCTTCGTGCTCAGTGTGGCCACAGGGCTCGTGCTTTCGCGCGGCGGTGTCGGCGCGGCGCATGCTGCGCACAAGAAGCCGCTGATCGGCTTGTCGCTCGATACGCTGAAGGAAGCGCGCTGGCAGGGGGATCGCGACATGTTCGTGCATCGCGCGCAGGAGCTCGGCGCGAGCGTGCTCGACTTGTCGGCCAACAGCGACGACACGGTGCAGATCGGCGACGTCGAAAAGCTCATCACCAACAAGGTGGACGTGCTCGTGATCGTCCCGCACGACGGCAAGGCGATGGCCAAAGCCGTACGCATGGCGCACGAAGCCGGCATCCCGGTGATCGCGTACGACCGTTTGATCCGCGACAGCGATCTCGATCTGTACGTGAGTTTCGACAACGTGAAGGTGGGCGCGCTGCAGGCACAGTACGTGGTCGATCACCTGCCGACACCCGGTAAGGGCAAGATCGTGCGCATCTACGGCTCGAAGACCGACAACAACGCGGCGCTGTTCAAGCAGGGCCAAGATCGCGTGCTCGAGCCGTACATCAAGCGTGGCGACATCGTGGTGGTGCACGAGGACTGGGCGGACGACTGGAAGCCGGAAAACGCCAAGCGCATCATGAACGCCGCCATCACCAGCCACGGCGGCGATTTCGACGCGGTGCTGGCCAGCAATGACGGCACCGCGGGCGGCGCTGTGCAGGCGCTGGTCGAGGAGGGCCTGGCGGGCAAGAAGCTGGTCACGGGTCAGGACGCGGAGCTCGTGGCCTGTCAGCGCATCGCCGCCGGAACGCAGTCGATGACCATCTACAAACCGCTCAAGACGCTCGCGCGGAACGCCGCTGAAATGGCGGTCGGGCTCGCGCGGCGCAAGGTGGTGATCGCGAGGGACAGCGTCGACAACGGCAAGATTCAGGTACCTTCGGCCTTGTCGGAAGTGATGACCGTGACGCGTGACAACTTGGTCAGCACGGTGATCGCGGACGGCTTTCACAGCTACGACGACGTGTATCGCGGCGTTCCCGACAGCGAGCGTCCGAAGCGACCATGAGTGAGCGCGCTCCGATCCTGAGGGCGCGCGACATCGTCAAACGTTTTGGCGGTGTGACGGCGCTCGGCGGCGTGAGCTTCGAGCTCTTCGCGGGTGAGGTGCACGCGCTGTGCGGGGAAAACGGCGCGGGCAAATCCACGCTGATCAAGCTGCTTTCCGGGATTCATCCGCACGGCAGCTACGCGGGCAGCATCGAGGTGCGCGGCGAGCCGGTCGCCTTTTCGTCGTCGCGGGACGCGGAGGTCGCAGGCATCGCGGTGATTCACCAGGAGCTCGCGCTGGTGACGGACATGACGGTGGCCGAAAATCTGTGCCTCGGCGCCGCGCCCCGCAGGCTCGGTTTGATCGACTGGGACGGGGTCTACGCGCGGGCCAAGCAGGTGCTCGCGGCAGCGCGCATCGAGCTCGACCCGACGCGTCTGGTGCGCGAGCTCGGCGTGGCCGAGCAGCAGCTGCTCGAGATCGCCAAAGCCGTGGGTAAGGAGCCCACGGTGTTGATCTTGGACGAACCGACGGCCGCGCTGAGCGACCGCGAGGTGGAACGGTTGCTCGAGCTCGTGACCGAGCTCAGCGCGCGCGGGATGGCCTGCGTGTACATCTCGCACAAGCTCGAGGAAGTGTTTCGGCTCGCGCATCGCATCACCGTGCTGCGGGACGGCAAGAGCGTCTACTCGAGCGAACGGAGCGCCACCACGCCGGGCGAGATTGTGCGGCACATGGTGGGTCGCCCGATCGAGGATCTATTTCCGAAGCGCGCGAGCCGGACTGGCGCGCCGCTCCTTTCAGTGCGCGATCTGACCGTGTCGGCGCCCAGCGCCGGGCGCATGCGGCTCGATCAGCTGAGCTTCGAGGTGCGCGGCGGGGAAGTGCTGGGCATCGGTGGGCTGATGGGCGCCGGGCGCAGTGAGCTGCTCTTGCACCTGATCGGCGCCTGGGGAAAACGCGAGGCGGGCTCGGTCGTCGTGGACGGCGCGCCGCTGCCCGAGGGCGCGCCGGACGCGGCGCTGCACGCCGGCATCGCGCTGGTCAGCGAAGATCGCAAGCGCTACGGGCTATTTTTGGATGCCACGATCGGTTTCAATTTGACGCTGTCGAGCTTGTACAAACAGAAGCGCCCGGTGATCGATCCGACCGAGGATGCAGCGCGCGCGAAGAGCGTGTTCTCGTCGCTCGCCGTCAAAGCCCCGAACCTCGACAGCAAGGTGTCGAGCTTGTCCGGTGGCAATCAGCAGAAGGTCGTGCTCGGGCGCGTGCTCTTGGCGGAGCCCAAGGTGCTCTTGCTGGACGAGCCGACGCGCGGCATCGACGTGGGCGCCAAGCTCGACGTTTACGAGATCGTCAATCGCCTGGCTGGAGAGGGCAAGGCGGTCGTGCTCGTGTCGAGCGAGCTGCCGGAGCTGCTCGGCATGAGCGACCGGATCGTGATGCTGTGCGAGGGACGCATCACCGGCGAATTCTCGCGCGGCGAGGCGAACCAGGAGAAGCTCCTCAGCGCAGCCATGGGCGCCATGCACGCCTAGCCATTCCCGCTCGCGCTCGGACTCAGAACAAGATCATCGCGCGGAAACGTCCGCTCAAGGCATTGTTCGTGTAGATGCCGGCGTTGAAGCTCTCGACGTGGTTGCGCGCTTGCGAGAGCACGAACTTCAAATAGAGGTGCTCCCAGAGCGTGTACTGAATGGCCTCGAAGATCAGGGTTTGGTCGTTGGTGTCGACCTTGGCGTAGTGCGGGCCTGCGTTGCTGTCGGGGCGGAAGTCCTCCGAATGGTTTTGGAAGGCACCGAACCCGAGCACGAGCGCTTGGTAGCCCGGGCTGGCGTTCAAGAACCCGCCGTATGTCTGAACGGTGTTGCTACCGTTCAAGTCGGCTTGATTGTCCTTGTCTACGACGTCCTCGAAGCCGCGCGCGAAGCTGTAGCCAAACTCGACGTAAGGGGCAAACACGAACTGGGCGGCGAAGCCGTAGCCGTTGCGTGTGTCGCGCACCTTTGCCTGCACGTCCTGTGGAACGGCCTTACCGTACTCCCAACCGGCCTTCAGCTTCAGGTAGCCAATGTCGAAGATGCCGGAGGGGCGCACGTCGAACTGATACGGGTTCGACGTGTTGTTGCCGGCACCGATATGACCCAGCAGTTCACCGCGCAGGTACTTCGTCGGGTAGACGTGCAGCGCGTAGCCGCCGAGCGTGTAGTCTTGGCGATCCCAGAAGTAGGTGAGGCCGTAGCCGTCCGTCGGCTTCGGTAGTGAGGAGCCCACGATCCAGGCGCCGGAGCGCTCGAGCGTGTTCTGATCGAGCGCCATGCCGTAGTGGTTGGCGATTTCCCAACCTTGGAAGCGACCCACGGTCACATCGAAGAGATCCCACTTGCCGGCGCGCACCCACAGGTCATCGGTGGTGCCGAGGACACCTGTGCCGGGGTCGGGGCGCTGGTCGCCGTGCACGACGAACTCGCTGTTGCCCTGGACGAACCAGCCGTCATGCGCGTTGTACGTGGGTGTGACGCGAAACACGCCGCGCGTTTGCGTCGTCCAACGTTTCTGATCGTTGATGTTGGACGTCGCGAGCCTGCTATCGACAGTGATGTGCGTGTAGCTGAGGTCGTTCCAGAGCGAGCCGGACAACCCGATCCGCAGTCCGGGTCCGCCCTCGATCAGGGGCATGTACGGCCATTGCTGGCCGTGGAACGTGAGCCACAGAGAGCCGTAGGTGATGCCGCGCGTCTGCGCGCTGGGGTAGGCGGAGCCGGGCAAGAGCTCGACGCCCACGAGCGACACGGTCTTCTCGCGCTCGACGCTGGTGCCGGAGGCCGTCGGCGCGGGCGGCAGCGGCTTCAGCGGTTCGTCGGCTTTCGCCGGCTCCTTCATGGCCGTGCCCGCAGGGACGTCCGAGGGCGGTGCAGCGGCGGCTGGCTTGGCGCCGGTGTCTACGGGAGCAGCAGAGGTATCGGGCGCAGCGCTCGGGGGCGGGGCGGGGGGCGCCGCGGGAGGATTCGCGGTGTCGCTGTTACCGACCGGGGGCGCAGCGTCTTGAGCGAGCGCCGGCGCGCTGAATCCCGCATAGAGCGCGGCTAGAGATAGAGCTACGCCGAGTCCACACCGATTTCGTCGAAGGATCATCTTTGCTTATTCCGATAGCTCAGTCACCGGTCACGGGCAGGGTAGCCTGATTGGTCGTGCTCTCGGCGTCGTCAGCGTTTGCGCCGACCGCGATCGTGTAGTCGCCGGAGTCGATGACCCAGTGGCCCGTTTCGTCGCCCTCCCAGTGGCGAAGATCGCGGACGCGCAGCGGGAGCTGGGCCGTGACGGTGTCGCTCGCCGCCACGTGCACGCGCGCGAAGCTCTTGAGCTCCTTCACCGGGCGATCACCGGTGATGTTTGCCGGCTTTGCCGGCGGCTTGACGAACAGCATCGCGATCTCGTCGCCGGCCACCGCCGAACCGTTCGTGATGTCGACCGTGATGTCGACGATGCCG
>DASYCR010000116.1:0-5787 GCA_036500095.1 Polyangiaceae bacterium | reverse complement strand
TTCGTGTACTTTTTGGCGATCGACACGACCAAGCGCAGGTTCGCTTCCACCAGCTCGGCCTTGGCTTTTTCGGCCTTGCGCTCGCCCATCCGGATGGACGTGTACGTGCGCAGCATCTCGTTGACGTCGATCTTCAGTTCCTCTTCCACCTTGCGCACGCCCTTTTGCGCGCTCTTCAAGGCCTCATCCATGATCTCGAGCTCGCTGCGCTCGACGCCGAGCTTCTTCGCCAGCTCGTTCTCCGCGGCGGGGTTGTCCTTGGCGTCCCGCAGCATCTTCTTGAGCTCGGCCTTGCTCGTGCCCGTGATCTTCTCGAGTTCGAACACCTTGCCCTGGGCGCGGTGCACGCGGTCGATCATCGATTTGAGCTTGGACACGATCTTGTCGATCGTCTTCTTGTTGAGACGCATCTCCTGCAGCGTCTTCACCAAGTCCTTCTTGTTGTCGTAGAGCTCCTTGTCGATCGCCTTGCGGCGCAAGTCGGCGGCGCCCTTACGCTCCTCGGCGAGCTCCTGGTTCTTCTTGTCGAGGCGCTTGACGCGATCGATCAGACGAATGATGCGGCGGTCCGCCTCCTCTTCGTCGAACTCGTGCTCTTCGTCCTCGGCGTCGCGGACGATGTCTTTGACGCGGATCTTGTGGTTGCGCAGGCGCTCACCGATGTCGATGATCTCGCGTACGGCGACCGGGCTCGACAAGATCGCCGAGAGCACTTCGTTTTCGCCCTGCTCGATGCGCTTGGCGATCTCGACCTCACCCTCGCGGGTGAGCAGAGCCACGCTGCCCATCTTGCGCAAGTACATGCGCACCGGGTCGTTGCTCTTGTAGTACTCGTCGTCGCCGGCGCGTGCGGGCGCGGTGGAAGGCGTAGGGCCTTCCGCCGGGGAATCGTCGGTTTCGCTCTTGGCGGCCGTCTTTTGCGGGGCGTCGTCGTCCGCCGCGCGGTGCGGCGCGATCTTGATGTTGCTGGCGTCGTCGACGACTTCGATCTCCTCGTCGTCGAGCGCCGAGAGCACGTCGTCCATCTGGTCGGGGCCGACGTCCTCGCCGGGTAGTGCCTCGTGGACGTCGTCGTAGGTGAGGAACCCCTTGGTCTTGCCGAGGTTGATCAGTTGCTCTTTGGCTTTGCCGTTCGCCTTCGTCGGCGGTGGGAACGACGAATCCTCGTCATCGTCGTCGTCCTTGTCCTTGTCGGCGCCACGCGCTTGCGCGGGAGGCGCGCCGTTCTTGGCGGACTTCGCGAGCACCACGGGCTTCTGCTTGCCCTTGCTAGGCGCAGCAGCCTTCGCGCTAGGCGCGCTCTTCTTCGAGGAGTGTGAGGAAAGTTCGGACTTCTTGGATCCCACTAGAACCTCTCTATGCGCCGCCCTGTCGCGCGCGACGCGTCTTTTCTTGAAGCTCTCGGAGCAGATGCGCTTGCTCTTCGAAGTTACCCAGCCTGGCAGCTCGCTCGAGTTCTCCCACGACTTCGTTTTTCTGGTGGGACAACTCGAGCGCTCTCAACTTCTTGACGTTCCCTTGGAGCTCGTTCAGAGCGTCCTCTAACCGTTCGTGCCGAGGCGCTACCAGGCGAGCGCGGGCGAATGGATGGATCGGAGGCGGCAGCTTCGCAAGCACTTGTTCAGGGTCGAGCGCATTTCCACCCCAGGCGTGACGCACTGCGGCAAGCGCGTCGGCCGTCTCGCGATCGAGGATTGTGGCTGCTTCGAACGCTTCGTTGCTGTTGAGAAGCTCTGGAAAATCCAGGATCGCGCCCAGAACATCCAGGCCGAGCTGTCCCGGTTTCGCTCGTGAACGAGCGCGCGTCGGCGGATCGATCTGTGCCGGCTGATTGGCCGACTCCTTGTCGCCGTGGCGCAGGGCTCGGCCGATCTCGCGCGCGTTGGCGTCGAGCAAACTCTTGAAGTCGCGGAAGTTGAGCGCGGCCGCCACGCGATCCGCGTAGCGCTGCGCCATCAAGTTCACGGTCGGATCCTCCTCCGAGCGCAGGAGCTCCTTCACGGCGCGCACGCGTTCGGCTCGCTCGCGCGCATCGGCGCTCGCGTAGCTCTGATCCAACGCCGAATCGATCAAGTATTCCAGCATGCCACGCGCCGCCTTCAGCGAGCGCTTGACCGCATCGGGTCCGCCCTGGCGTACGAGCTCGTCCGGATCGATGCCGTCCGGCAGGGTTGCGACTTTGGCGGTGAGACCCGCGCTGCGACACGCGTCGCGCGCTGCCACGGTGGCGCGACGGCCCGCGCTGTCACCGTCGAACAGCAGCGTGACCTCCGGCGAGAAGCGGCGAATGGCGCGCGCTTGCTCCTCCGTAAACGCGGTACCGAGCGGCGCGACGGCGCTCTTGATGCCGCGCGCGTGCAAACTCATCACGTCGAAATTCCCTTCGACGACGACGCAGGTCTCCCCGGCGCGCAGGGCTTGCCGCGCTTGGTACAAACCGAACACGGCTTCTCGTTTGCGATAGATCGGGGACTCGGGCGAGTTGAGGTATTTCGCCGGCGGATCGGCGCCCGGTTGCGCGGTGGATTCCAGGCTGAGCCGCGCGAGTTCTGCAGGCTCGGGTTCGCCGAGCGCGCGTCCGCTGAAGGCGATCACGCGCCCCTGCAGATCCAGCACCGCGAACATCAGGCGATGTCGAAATCGATCGTAGAAGCCAGTGCCCGTCTTGCGCGGCACGAGCACGCCGATCTTTTCGGCGGCCGCCACGCTGAAGCCGCTACTTGCCAGCTCTTTGCCGAGGCCGTCCCAGCCGTACGGCGCGTAGCCGATCCGAAACGCTTGCAGGGCGTCGGCGACTAGGGACGTGGCTTGCTCAGCGGCGAGCCCGCGGCGCACGAGCTCGGCCTGCGCGTGCGCGCCGAGCGGATGCTCACGCAACATGCGCTCGAAGTAGCTCGCGGCGGCGTTGCCGATATCGTAGAGTTCCTGCTGGCGCCTGCGAGCCTCGGCCTGTTGTTTTCGTTCCGGCTCCGACGCCGTCTCGACGATCGGAATGCCGGCTCGTTCGGCCAAGTGGCGCACGGCATCGATGAACTCGAGCCCCTCCACGCGCTGCACGAACTTGATCGTGTCGCCCGACTCGTGACAGCCGAAGCAGTAGTAGAAGTTGCGCTCCGCGTTGACGTGAAAGCTCGGCGTCTTCTCCTTATGAAACGGACACACCCCGACGTGACTCCGCCCACGTTTTTGCAGTCGTACCGTTTCTCCGACCAGCTCGACGATACCGACTTCCCGTCGGACGCGGTCGAGTGTCTCCTGTCCGATCACCGCCTGCACATACTCCAAATCTGCCATCTGGAAAGGGCAACTCCCGATTCCGAGCGCCGCTTTTGTGCGTAAAGCGGCGTGTATCGCGGGATTTTCTTTACCTGAACGTACATTCAGCTACGCTGACTCGTGCGCCCGCTTCCTCTCGTCAATCCGGTCAATCCGTGGCGTCGGGAGACCGTCAGCTATTTCGAGGAAACGCCCGAGATCCCGCTCACGGTCTACGAGGATCAATCGCGTTCGATCCTCTCAAAAAACGACAGTCCCGATCTCGTCTTTCGCTACAGCGTGAACCCCTATCGGGGTTGCGCACACGGCTGCTGGTATTGCTACGCGCGGCCGTCGCACGAGTACCTCGGTTTTGGCTCGGGCGCCGATTTCGAACGCAAGATCGTGATCAAGCCGCGCGCCGGGGAACTTCTGCGCGAGGCGTTCGAGGAACCGCGCTGGCTCGGCGAGCTCATCTTGTTCAGCGGCAACACGGATTGCTATCAGCCGCTCGAAGCGAGCTACGAGCTGACGCGCCGCTGCCTCGAGGTATGTCGCGAATACAGAAATCCGCTGCACATCATCACCAAGTCCGCGCTCGTCGAGCGCGACGCGGAACTTCTGGCCGAGCTCGCCGCATTGGGCATCGCGTCCGTGACGATTACGATTCCGTTTTGGGATCCACAGACAGCGCGCGCGATCGAGCCGCTCGCGCCGACGCCGCGCCGGCGCGTGGAGACCATTCGGCGTTTGAGCGCGCTAGGCATTCCCGTGTCCGTCAACATCGCGCCGCTGATCCCGGGCCTCGCGGATCGCGAACTCGTGCAGGTGCTCACGGCCGCTCGCGAGGCCGGCGCGGAACGCGCGGCGTTGATCGCTCTGCGCTTGCCTGGGAACGTCGCGGAGGTGTTCGTCGAGCGCTTGCGCGCCGGGTTTCCGCTCTCGGCGGACAAAGTGCTCAAGCGCGTGCGCGAGATGCGCAGCGGCCAGTTGAATGACCCGAATTTCGGCTCACGAATGGCAGGAGACGGAGAGTACATGCGCACGGTTTCCATCCTGTTCGAGCAAACCGCGCGGCGGCTCGGCATGAACTGCGGAGAGCCCAGGCCCGTCCCGAGCGGCACGTTTCGTCGGCCCACGGATCGCCACGGCCAAATGCGGCTTTTCGAGTGAGGGGGCCCGTGCTAAACGCGCGCACGCAATGAACAAAGGCAAAGTTACTCAGGTCATCGGCCCGGTGGTGGACGTGGAATTTCCGGCGGGCAAACTGCCGAGGATCTTGAACGCGCTGACGCTCAGCAATCCGTCGATCTCGAACGAGAAAGAGAACCTGGTGCTCGAGGTGGCGCAGCACCTCGGTGAGTCGATGGTGCGCGCGATCGCGATGGACGCGACCGAGGGCCTCGTGCGCGGGGCGGAAGTAACCGACACGGGCGCGCCGATTCAAATGCCCGTCGGGCGAGAAGTGCTCGGCCGCATCCTGAACGTGGTGGGTCGTCCGGTAGACGACAAGGGCCCGGTCAACGCCAAGCGTAAGCTCAGCATTCACCGCGAGCCGCCGTCGTTCGTGGACCAGAGCACGAACGTGGAGATCTTCGAGACCGGCATCAAGGTCATCGACCTGCTCGCTCCCTACCGTAAGGGCGGCAAGATCGGCCTGTTCGGCGGCGCAGGCGTCGGCAAGACCGTGCTGATTCAGGAGCTCATCAACAACGTGGCCAAGGCGCACGGCGGCGTGAGCTGCTTCGCAGGGGTCGGCGAGCGCACCCGTGAGGGCAACGACCTCTACCTGGAAATGAGCGAGTCCAAGCTCGAGAGCGGCGAGACCGTGCTCAGCAAGACCGCGCTGGTTTACGGGCAGATGAACGAGCCGCCCGGCGCGCGCGCGCGCGTGGCGCTCTCCGCGCTGACCGCGGCCGAGTACTTCCGCGACGAAGAGGGACAGGACGTGCTGTTGTTCGTCGATAACATTTTCCGCTTCACGCAGGCCGGCAGCGAGGTGTCCGCGTTGCTCGGTCGCATGCCGAGCGCCGTCGGCTACCAGCCCACGCTCGCCACGGAGATGGGCATGCTGCAAGAGCGCATCACGTCCACCAAGAAGGGCAGCATTACCAGCGTGCAGGCCATCTACGTGCCGGCGGACGATCTGACCGACCCCGCGCCGGCCACCGCGTTCGCGCATCTCGACGCCACTACCGTGCTGAACCGCGCGATCTCCGAAATCGGCATTTACCCGGCGGTCGATCCGCTCGACTCGACCAGCACCATGCTCTCGCCTCAAATCGTCGGGGAAGAACACTACGGCATCGCGCGTCAGGTGCAGAAGACCTTGCAGCGCTACAAGGACTTGCAGGACATCATCGCGATTCTTGGCATGGACGAGCTCAGCGAGGACGACAAGCTCGTCGTCGCCCGCGCGCGCAAGATTCAGCGCTTCTTGTCGCAGCCCTTCTTCGTCGCCGCGCAGTTCACCGGGCTGGCCGGTAAATTCGTGCCGCTCAAGGAGACGATCGCGGGCTTCAAGGAGATCTT
>DASYCR010000115.1:0-2103 GCA_036500095.1 Polyangiaceae bacterium | reverse complement strand
AGCGAGCCACAGGCCGAGCCCGACGCACAGGCTGAGCGCCTGACGCGATCCGTGACGCTTGGGCAAAGAGCACCCGCAACCGCCACCGTCGCTCGAACCAGCAGGCGCGCTCACCCCACCACTGCCGCTAGCACCACCATTCCCACTAACACCCGCGATCCCCCGCCCGGCTACGCCGGCGCCCGTGGCGCCGGTGCCCGAGCTGCCGGCACTGCCGCCCGCGGGCGTGCCTCCGCCGAGCTCATAGGCGCCGATGTCGATCACACCCACGCTCGTACGCGTCTCGAACGCGAGCGGATGCACGTACTGCTTGACCGGTACGAGCGAGACGGCGTCGGCCGAAGTGCCCGGATCGACGCCCGCGTCCTCGCACGGAGAGCCCGGCAGCAGATGGTAGTCGAAGTTCGCGACGTCGACGAGCAGGGCGTCGTTCGTCGACAAGTTGCCGGCCTGGACCGGGCTGGCTTGGTTGGTCGCGTTGCCCGGGCCCATGAACAAGTTGTTCTTCACGACCGCGGCGGTGGTGATGCCCGCGCCCACGCTGACGAAGAGCGCGTCGCCGCCGCGCTCGTTCACGAACGTGTTGCTCGCCACGTACAGCGCTTGGCCCGGATTTGCCGTACTTTCACTGGCGTAGTCGAGCATGACCGAGTTCTCGGTGCCCGGGCCTTGCTGGATCAAATTGCCGATGATGTACGACGTGCCCGCGTCCGGCAGATTGATCTCGTAGCTTTCCGTGCCGTCGGCCTCACCCGTGAGCCGATTGTACAAAATGTGATTTTCGAGCGCGCGGGATTTGACGAGGTGACCCACCTTGGCCGAGTGCGAATAGCTGTACTCGAGGATGAACATGCCCACGGCGCCGATGTACATGTTGTGCGAGAAGCCGTCGCCGAAGCCGTTGCGCGCGAACTCGCTCGAGTCGATGCGGATCGTGCTGCTGGCGTCGGCGCCCGCCAGAATGCCGTCTTCGTTGTCGTGGAAATAGCAATTGAGGACCGTCAGGTTCGTGCCCTCTTGTCGGATGCCCGCGCCGTTCTTGTCGGGCACCGTCGCGCCGGACAATTCGATATTTTGGATCGTGGTGTCCTTGCCTTGCACGACCCAAATCGCCTTACCCTGCGCGTTCTGCCCGGCCGCGTCGATGTGCGCGCGCCCGTTCACGCCGACGATCGTGAGCCCGCTCCGCGTGATCGCGCACACATCGCCGTCGTAGTTGCCGGCCGCGTCGATTTCGATCGTGTCGCCGTCCATGGCCATCGCAAACGCGCCGCACGGCGCCGCGTAGGTCTTGCCCGGACCGACCTCGAGCGTCCCCGCGCGCGCCTCTGCCGCGCACAGCACCCCCAACAAGAAGCTCGCCCGGGCCAAGCCTGTGGCTCCGAGCGCGAAACTCCGTGCGGGCACCTCATCAGCTTACTGCGGGTCGCTTCCGGGCGTTCGCCAAATACTGCTCAGCCGTGGATATCCCAGTGAACCTCGCGATAGCCGAGCCCGAGGCGCGCGGCGAGCTCGCGTTTGACCGCGATGTAAGTGTCCATGCGCGTGCCGCCGACGAAATGCGAATCGGGCGCGGCGAAGCTCTTGAGGCTCCCGCTCTGAAAATACACGACGGCATAGCCATAGCCTTCGAGTTGCTTGCGCGTTCCGGCGCGGAGCGACGTATTGAAGACGATGTCCGGTGACGGCACGCCGCAGCGGCGCTCGAAGTCGGCCGCGTTTTGCATGACCAGATCGAGGGAAATCGTGAGACCGACGCGCGTGTGACGCACGCGATCAGCCACGCAGGGCAAGAGCTCGTTCGTGGCGAGTCCCCAGAAATCCAGGAAGCGCAGGCGGCCGCGAAACGCGGAGAACACGTGGTACGGGACGCCGCCTGCTTGACCGGAGGCGATCCAGAGCGGCCCGCTCGTTTCGGCGAGAGCACGCGCCACGATGCCTTCGAGCGCATCCGACGCCAGCGCGTCACGGAGATGGCTTTTGTTGGAGAGCTCCAAGAACGAGTACTCGCCGAGCCCGTATTGAGCGCGCGCCGCCGGCACGACGCGCAACGCCGCGGCGAACGGGTAACCGTTGGCTTCCTTGCTGGTCGCCACCTTGACC
>DASYCR010000114.1:0-2114 GCA_036500095.1 Polyangiaceae bacterium | reverse complement strand
TTCGCATAGTTTGCCGCGACCCTCAGGCGCGCTCGGCCAGCGCCGACGCGCGCACGCTCACCGACAAAGAGGTCGACGAGTTACAGGCGCGCATGCTGCAAACGGTTCAGCGCGAGCTCGGTGCGGAGCTCAGAGGCTGAGCCGTGACGCGGCGAGCTCTACTCTGCTTCGCATTTCTCTGCATTCTTGCTTTGCCGAGCTGCGAGCGAAAGGCACCCGGTCCGTTCGATTGCCAAAACTTTGCCGAGAAGGTGCTCGGCGCGGAGCGCGGCGACCCGCGCCTCACGCCGATCGCCGAACAACGGCTGGACGATCTTACGCTACAGTGTCTCACGACGCCCTACGATCGACAGCTCATCGAATGCGTCCAGCGCACGGGGCTCGGCCATGCTTGCTTCGTGGAGTTCCGGCGACGCACTGGGCGCACGCTGCCAGAACTCTAGCTTGCGAGCGCTCGAGGCGCTCGCTTACCTCGCAAAGCTGAAACCTTCGCCCGAAACGCGGACTACGATCGTCGAGCCGTCCGGGAACGGATCCGCCAAGAGCGCGTGCGCCAAAGGATCTTGCAGATGGCGCAGGATAGCGCGCTTGATCGGGCGAGCCCCGAGCGCCGGCTCGTAACCGAGCTCGACCAGACGCGCCTTGGCCGCCTCGTCGAGGTCGAGTTTGAGCCGGCGATCCTGCAGTAGGCGCTCCAAGTGAGCCAGCTGGACGTCGACGATGCGCCGCAGCTCCGGCTTGCCGAGCGGGCGAAATAGCAGCGTTTCATCGACGCGATTCAAGAATTCGGGCCGGAAAAACTCGCGCAAGCGCGTGAGCAGCACATCCCGCAGCGCGCTCCGCCCTTCCTCGCTCTCGAACAACTTCGGCTCGGCTTCGAGGATGCGCTCGGAGCCGATATTGCTGGTCATGATCACGACCGTGTTCGAAAAGTCCGCGAGACGACCGCGCCCGTCCGTCAAGCGCCCGTCGTCGAGCACTTGTAGGAGTAGGTTGAACACGTCTTGATGCGCCTTCTCCACCTCGTCGAACAAGAGCACGGAGTAGGGACGACGCCGCACGGCTTCCGTCAAGAAGCCACCCTGCTCGCTGTCCGCGTAGCCGGGCGGCGCGCCGATCAAACGCTGTGCCATGTGGCGCTCCATGAACTCGCTCATGTCGAGGCGCGTGAGCGCTTGCTCGTCGTCGAACAGAAATTCGGCCAGCGCCTTGGCCAGTTCGGTCTTGCCGACACCGCTCGGACCCAAAAATAAGAACGAACCGATCGGCTTGCCCGGATCGCGCAACCCGATGCGACCCCGGCGCACCGCGCGCGCGACCGCGCCGACCGCGTCGTCTTGCCCGACCACCCGGCGGGCGAGACGTTCTTCTATCTTGAGCAGCTTCTCCGCCTCGCCTTCGAGCATTTTGGCTACGGGAATGCCTGTCCAGGCGGCCAACGTCGCGGCCACGTCCTGCTCCGTCAGCACGCGCGGCGGCGGCGTTTTCTCGGATTTGGCGGCCTCCTCGGCGCTAGCGAGGCGCGCCTCGAGCTCCGGTATCTGCGAGTGCTCGAGCTCGCCGACGCGCGCGAAGTTCTTGGCGCTCAGCGCCTGTGTCCGTTCGACGCGCGCTGCTTCGAGCTCCTTTTGCAACGCGCGCACGCCGCCGACCACGCCGCGACGTGCAGCCTGTCCGTCGCGGATGGCTTTGACTTGCCGCTCGAGCTCCGGTAGCTCGCCGTTCAAACGCTCACGGGCCGCGCTGCTGGAGGGGTCGTCCGTGTGCTCGAGCGAGTGCAGCTGAGCGCGCACCGACTCCAGCCGACCGAGCACGGCGTCCGACTCCGGCGATAGGCCGTCCACCTCGACGCGCTTGGCAGCCGCAGACTCGTCGAGCAGGTCGAGCGCGCTGTCCGGCAAGAAGCGATCTTGGACGTAGCGCTTGGCGAGCTGCACGCTGAGCAAGATCGCGCGCTCGCCGATCTCGATGCCGTGGTGGCGTTCGTAGCGCGCGGCGACGCCCCGCACGATCTCGGTCGCCTCCTCCGCGCTCGGCTCGGAAATGGGCAACAGCGTGAACAATCGTAGCAGCGCCGGGTCGCGCTCCTCGAGCCGCTTCAAGCCCTCGGGCGT
>DASYCR010000113.1:0-2848 GCA_036500095.1 Polyangiaceae bacterium | reverse complement strand
GCGGCCACGATCGGCGGCGTGTTCGCCGCTTACACCTGCCATGAAAAGTGGGCGCTTACCGTGGCGTTGGTTTTCGGGGTCGTCGGCATCAACACGATCCTCACCGTGCTCAACGCCTTCACGACCGAGCTCTTTCCGACGCATTTCCGCGGCGCCGCGTTCGCCTGGTCGAACAACTTGCTCGGGCGCATCGGCTACGTCACGTCACCACTGCTGATTGGGCAGCTCGTCCCGCGCATTGGTTGGGGACTGACGTTGCGAAGCACCACCTTCTTTCCGCTGCTCGGCTTGATCCTACTGCTGGCGTTCTTGCCCGAGACGCGCGGCCGCGAGCTGGAAGACACGTCGCGCGTTTGAACTTCAGTTCGCGTCGGGCATCCCGCGCAGCGCGGCTCCCAAGAACTCGCGCAATGCCTCGCACACGATGCCGCGCTTGGGGTCCAGGGTGAACAGCACGCAGCCGATCACGCGCGTCTCCGAGAACACGGTCGAGACGAAGAAAGCTTCGCTCGCGCGTGCCTCCGAGAGCTGGCGCACGAAGCCCCGCGTCAATGTGGGCAGGTTCTCGAGACGTGGGGCCTCGCCGCTCTTAGTGTAGTGAACGGCAAATTCGATCGGCCCCGGCTCTGGCGGATAGGCCGCGACGAAACAGCTGTCGAGCCCGAGCCCCGGAAAATGCCGGGCCACAGCGCCACTGAGTTGAGTGAAATTCGCACACGCGGTGAGCTCTGCCGCGGTTTCAGCCAGGGCGCTCGCCCAGCGCGTTACATGCAGTCGTTGCCGCGCCTGAGCGCGCTCACTCACTTGCCCGATCAGCGTGCGCGCTTCGTGGAAGAGCTCTTCCGCTTGGGCGCGCGCGCTCGCGTCCGCGCCGAGACACGCGAGCATGTGTCGCCGCAGCGTGCTCAGCACGTCGTGACACAGATTGAAATCGGCGTCGTGCTCGAGCAACTTGTCGAGCGTCTCCTCGAACAAAGAACGGAAGCCGGAAGCCGAGCCGCCGCGGAGCTCCGTCGCGAAAGCGTTCATCAACTTGAGCTCCCAGCCCGAACCCAGCATGCCCAAGCTGCCCCGGGCCGAGCGCGCGAGATCCGCCAAAAGCAGCTGGCGCCGCTCGACCAGGGCTGCCTCGAAGCTGCCGCGCGAGGCGGGCAAATTCAGGGCAGGCCGCAGATCGCGACTGAAACAGCGACACGAGCGGCGCGCGATGAACTCCGTGTGCAACGTGATCCGTTCGCCGGGCTGCGAGCCGTAGATTTCCGCCATGACCAGGCGCACCGCTTCCCGCCCGAGCTCGTGCAGCGGCTGCTTGACGGTGGTCAGAGGGGGAGACGTGTAACGCGCGTTGTCGATGTCATCGAAGCCGATCACGGCGACCTGATCCGGCACGCGAATGCCGCGCTTGGCGAGCTCACTCAGCACGCCCATCGCCATCTCGTCGTTGGCAGCGACGATCGCTTCTGGCTCGAGCTTTCGCTCGTCGTACAGCGTGGCGACAGCGGCGACCCCGCTCGGGAACAGGAAATCACCGCTGCAAAGGAGCTTTTCCTCGAACGGCAACCCGTGCGCCGCGAGCACGTCGCGGTACACGCGGTAGCGCAGCTCGGCCTCCGGGTTTTGCTCGGTGCCGCGCAGGAACGCGATCGACTTGATGCCGTGCACGCGGATCAAGTGGCTGATGGCGCTCTCGAGGCCAGCGCGATTGTCGACCGTGACGCACGAGCAGCCAGGCAACTCTCGCGACACGGACACACACGGGAGCCCTTTGAAGCGCTCGCAGTACGCGAGCAGATCGTCCGTGGCGAGGCGGTTGCCCACGGAGCCTGCCATCACGATCACGCCGTCGACGTTGTCAGGCGTGATCAAGTCGAAAGTCGCGTTTCGATGCGCTCCGCCGCGCGCGTCCGTGCCCAGCATTCCGCCTGCAAAACAGACCAAATGCACGCCGCGATCGCGCGCGGCCTCCCGTGCGCCTTCGAGGATCTGGCACTGGTAGGCTCCGTCGAGCCAATCCATCATGAAGGCGATCGTCTTCTTCGGAGCCGTGAGAGCACGCTGCGCGGTGGTCATCTGGGAAACGCGCTCGGTCGCGTACGAACCGCAAATGTGGCACGGTGCGCTAGCACCGTCGAGAAGAGTCGCTTCGCCAGATGTCGTTTCGCGCACCGAGTAGTTTTGCAACACGCGTCCTACCGGCGATCGTTTGCACGGCGTTGATCTTCTACGGTGGCTTGATTCGAATCGGACCGTTGCCGCAAGTCGGTCAGGTTCCGTCAGACAAAGTGGGACATGCGCTCGTCTTCGGCGGGCTGGCCGGGCTTTTCGTGAGCGCGATCCGCTTCTTGTTCCGCGCTCTCTCGGGCGCGCGCAGCGTGCTCTTCGCGGTTGCGCTCGCATCCGCGCTCGGCGCGCTGCTCGAGCTGTGTCAAATGCTCGTGACCTATCGCTCGGCGGAGTTCATGGATTGGGTCGCAGACACGGTCGGCACGCTGCTCGTCGGCCTCGCGCTTCAGGTTTGGTTGCGAGGCGCGCCGGCGAATGCCCGCTGAAGCGCCGCCAAAGCCGTCGCCCCGCCTGCTGGTCTTCACGTCCCTCGAGCGCGCGCCCCGCGAGCTCATGCTCAGCCGGTTCGCGCGTTTGTCGCGGCTGGCGCGCGAGCAAAGTGTGCTCTTCGTGTTGCGCGACTACGAGCTCTCCGCGCGCGAGCGCCTGAGTCTCGGCCGCGAGCTCTCGCAGGTTGCCCGCGGCAGCGAGCAGCTGGTCGGTGTCGCCGACCGCGCCGATATCGCGCTCTTGCTCGACGCCGACGCGCTCCACGTACCCGAGCGCGGCGTGGACGCGCCTGACG
>DASYCR010000112.1:0-3690 GCA_036500095.1 Polyangiaceae bacterium | reverse complement strand
GCAACGCGCTCACCAATCTCGAAGCGAGTATGGTGTCGAAAGCGGGTGCGCTGTCAGTTTGTGGTCGTGAGCTGCCGATTCTCGGGACATATGGTGACGCGGAGCCTGGGCAATGCTTCGGCCTGATTGGCTCGCTCGACGTGCTGGAGATTGCCGTTCGCGATGGGCACGCCGCGCAGGTGCTCGGCTTGACGCGGGGCTCCCCGGTGGTCCTGCGTTGAGCTATCGCGCGCGCTCAGCAGGGGCCGGTGGCGAGTCGTCGCGGAGTCGGTCATGATTTCCAAAGTGTTCCGCCTTCACGCTAGCGGTGCGTTGCTTGCGTTGCTGGTGGCCTGCGCGCCCAGAGCAACTCCAGCCGTTCACGCGCAGGCGATTCCGCCGCCTGCTGCCAGTGCGGTGCCGCTGTCGCCCGCCGCGCAGCTGGCTCGCGGGGGCGCGCGGCTCACCGCCGGCGACTATGCCGCAGCCGAACGCGACTTCCGGGCGCTCGCCGCGAGCACACAGGCCGACGCCGCCGCTCTGGGGTTGGCGGAAATCTACGTGACGACTGGGCGCTACGCGGAAGTGGCGTCGCTGACGGCTCCGTTGATGGCTCGCGAGCCCGGGCGGCTCGCGGCCGCATTGTGGACCGCACGCGCGCGGGCTCGCCAAGGGGACGTCGACGGGGCCGAGCGTCTCCTCGTCGGCCTCAAGGATGCCAGGGCCCGCGTCGAGTTGGGTGAACTCCTCCTGCAGCAAGGCCAGCGCGCGGAAGCAGAGCGTGTGCTGATGAGCTTGGTAGAGGACTACAACAACGACCGCATCACAGAGTCCGACCCCGACGGAATGACGTCGGTCGGTCGCGCGGCGCAGTTGCTCGGCAGTGCGCACGATGCGAACGACGCTTTCAACGCTGCAGAGCGTGCCGGTTCAGTCAGCGCGCGCACCCTTCTCTATCGCGCCGACCTTTTTCTGGAAAAGAACGATCCTGGTCACGCGGAAGAAGTGCTCGCGGATATTCTCGTGATGAACCCGAATCAGCCCGACGCATTGGTGGCGCTGGCGCGAACTCGTCTAGCGCAGGCGCTGGACTTCGACGAAGCAGAGCGACTTTCTGAGCGTGCGCTGAAGGTCAATCCTCGATTGGCGAGCGCCTACATGGTTCTGGCGAGCATTGCGCTGCGCGACGAAGATCTCGAGCTCGCCGAAGAGCGCATGCGCCTGGGTTTGCAGAGCAATCCCAAGGACCTCGGCCTGCTCAGTATGCGCGCGGCCGTGCGCTTCGTAGCCGATGACAAGCCGGGCTTTTTAGCGGCAAAGGCAGCGGTTTTTCAGGTCAACCCGAAGTACTCCGAGCTCTACACGATCCTGTCGGAGTTCGCGGACTGGGAGCATCGCTACGACGAGATCATTCAGCTGACGCGTGAGGCAGTCGCGCTCGATCCCGAAGACGGAGCCGCCTACGGCGAGCTCGGGATGAACCTGATTCGAGTCGGCAACGACCGCGAGGGCGTTGCGGCACTTAGTCGATCCTTCGCCATCGATCCTTACAACGCGCGCGTGTTCAACACGCTCAATCTTTACGAGAAGGCAATTGCTCACGACTACGTGACGGTCGAGCATCCGCCGTTTCGTATTCGCTATCGCAAGGACGAACGCGAGATCCTCGAGCGATACGTGCCGGATCTGCTCGCGCGCGCTTGGGCAGCGCTTCAGAAATCCTACGGCTTCGTGCCGGAAGTGCCGATCGGCGTGGAGCTGTACGCCGAGCGCGAAAATTTTGGCGTGCGCACGGGAGGATTGCCGGAGACCGCGATCCAAGGCGTCTGCTTCGGCCACACGATCGCGGCAATGAGTCCCAAATACGAGTCGTTCAATCTGGGCATGACGCTTTGGCACGAGCTTTCGCACGTATTTCACATCCAGCTCTCTCGCGGCCGCGTCCCGCGCTGGTTCACCGAGGGCTTGGCCGAGTACGAGACGATCGTCGCGCGCCCCGAGTGGGTGCGTGAGCAAGATCCGGACTTGTATCAAGCGCTGCGCGCCGGCCGTCTGCCGCAAGTGGCTGACATGACGCACGCATTTACGCGCGCGGAAGAGCTGAATGACGTGGCCACCGCCTACTACGCGTCGAGCTTGATCCTGGGCATGATGGTTCAGCACTACGGCATGTCAAAGATGACCGAGATGCTGCGGCTGTGGGGCGAAGGGAAGGGCACGCCCGAAGTCGTACAGACAGCGCTTGGACACAGCCCGGTCGAGCTCGATCAGGAATTTCATCAATACTTGGAGCAGCGCCTAGCTCGCTATGCGACACAGTTCGTGCCTGAGCGTCGGGCGGGGCGTATCGAAACCGCCCAGGCGAACGTCGCGAAAAACCCGAACGATTCGCGGAACCACCTGCGCTACGCGCTCGCCTTACTGCAAGTGAAGCAAATGGACGCGGCGAAAGCCGAGCTTGGCAAAGCGCTCTCGCTCGATGCGAGCAATGCAGATGCGCTCTTTCTCCAAGCGGAGCTCGAAGCCCACGTCGCCCCCGACCGCGCCATCGTAGATCTACGCAAGCTCATCGCCGCAGGCCACGACGGGTACGCCACGGAAATGCTGCTCGGCGCGACGCTCGGCGCGAACGACGAAGCCGCCTCACGGGTTGCGTTCGAGGCCGCCGTGCGTTTCGACCCCACCCAAGCTGCGCCTGAATACGCGCTCGCGGATTCGTACGGCAAGGCTGGAGACCAGCTGGACGAAATAGGAGCTCTGACCAAGCTGGCGGGCCTAGAGCAGCACGAACCTAAGGTATACCGGAGGCTGCTCAGGTTACTCGACGAGAAGCAGAGCGATCCCGCGGAGGCAGTGCGCGTGGGTGAAGCGGCGGTTTACGCGGACGTGAACGGCTTTACTACGCACCTTCTATTCGGCCGCGCACTCGCGAGAACCGGCGACAAGAAGCGAGCGATTTTCGAGCTAGAGAGCGCGCTCTTGTGCGACGCGGCACCAACCGAGCTCGTCGAGGCGCACCGCGTACTTTCCGCGCTCTACCGCAGCGCAGGCCAGTTAAAAAAGGCGGCGGAGCATACCCGCATCGCGCAAAAGCTGGAGCAGGCGCCTGCGCGTGAAGCTGCGCCTTGACGTCGGTGGGCCCGCTAGCTGGCGTCGCTGTCGTCTTCTTTGTCACCGCGTAAGCCGAGTGCGCGTGATTTCTTGTAGAGGTGGCTCCGCTCGAGACCAAGTGCCCGGGCGGTGGCCGCCATTTGGCCCGCGTGGTGTGCGAGCGCTTCCTCGATGATGGTTCGTTCGGCATCCTCGGAGAGCACCCGGAACGGCACGCCAGGTCGATAGAGTCCGCTGCTGACTGCTGCCGTCACGGTGCCAATCGAGCGCTCCACGTCGGCCGCGGTGACTCGGTCGTCGGGATTTAGGATCACGATGCGTTCGATCAGGTTGCGGAGTTCGCGGACGTTGCCCGGGAACGGGTGGCGCGCGAGCGCGTTGGTCGCCTCGGGCGTGAGCAGGAGGCTCGGCCTGCCGTTTGCGCGCCGCGCGACGGTCAGAAAGTGCTCTGCCAGTACCGGAATGTCTTCGCGCCGCGCGCGCAGGGGCGGCAGCTCGAGCGGAATGACGTTCAATCGGTCGAAGAGGTCGGCCCGAAAGCTACCGTTTTTGCAGGCTTCGTCGAGGTCCTTGTTGGTAGCAGCGACGACGCGCACGTCC
>DASYCR010000111.1:0-2843 GCA_036500095.1 Polyangiaceae bacterium | reverse complement strand
CCGAGCGCGCGATCGTGAACGAGTAGCGGCAGCACGAGCAGGGACGGCATGGCCGGCGGCGATAGTCGTCGAGTGAACACGGTTTGACGCGCCGGATCGTAGTCGCCGCGGTACGGCAGCGCGTGGCGGTTCGCGACGACCATCGAAACGAGCCCCGAGTTGTGCTTGAAGCGTTGGCCGACGAGCGGCGTCGTGCCTTCGCCGCTGGCGGCGCAGATCTCGTGTTCGCTGTCGTTTTTGTGGAAGAGTGTGACGACGGCAAAGTCGAAGGCTGCGAACTCGCGCGCGCCATTCACGCCTGCCTCGATGACCTGCACCTCTGTCGTGGCGCGCGCCAGCGCGTTGGCCGCGCGGTAGAGCTTGCCTTGCTCGACCTTGGCTCGCTCGAGCTGCGCGAAAACGCGCTCGTTCTCGATTGCGCGCAGCACGAAGCGCGTCGCAGCTTGCAATGTCTCGAGTTCCTGCGCGCTGAACTCCTCACGGCTCTCGCGGTCGACCACCAAGAGCCCGCGAGCATTGCCGTGGTCGAGCAGCGGCGTCGCACAGACCGCGCCGATCGCGGGCTTTTTGCTGTAGTACGGGACGTGTGCGCCCGCTTTGGGTCCGGCTACCGCGAGCTGCTCACCTTTGGCCAAGCTCGCCCCGAAGATACCGTCGCGTGCGCTGAACGGGCCCGGCGCGATCGCGTCCTCGCAGCTCGCCAGCTCTTGAATGTGGAGCTGAGAGCCGGAGGCGTCGCTGCCGAGCAGCAAGGCCGTCCTGAGCCCGAGCGTGCGGCAGAGGAGCGTCAGCGCAAACTCGACGGCCTGATGGATCTCGTCGACTCCCGACCAGAGCAGCCGATCCTCGGCGTCGGCACTCGATACGCTCGGTCGCTCGGCAGCGTGGCTCGGCGCGCCGAGTAAACGATACGAGCGCGCCGCGTCTTTCATCTTCCGCAGTTCGCTGTCGATGCGTTGCCGGAACAGAGCGCGAATGCGCGCTATCTCGACCCGGAACACCAGCATGTTCAGAAAGGCGAAGACGCCGAGCAGCGCCGCATGCGGCAACAGGCGACTGGTGTCGCGGCTGCCCCAGGCTACGAAGTTGAGCGCGGCTTCGACTAGAATCGCGAACGCGATCGTGCCTACCGCGGCGATCGGTCGCGCAAAGCTCGCGCCGATCATGACGAGGGCGTATACGGCCGGGTAGTACGGGCCGTCGAGCTCGCCAGGTGTATGCAAAATCGCTCCGTACGCCAGCACGACCAAGTGCGTGAAGAGCTCCAGGTCGAGCCGCGTCGTTTCTTCGGAGGTCGGCGCGTCGAAGCGCTTGACGGCTCGATATGTCAGCGAGACGAGCAGCAGGGTCACTGCAAGTGCCGTAAAGAGCGGTGCAGGTGGCTCGGCCGCCCAATAGACGAGGTACGCCGCAAGCGCGAAACTCAGGGAAATGCCTGAGCCGCGTGCCACGAACTGCTGCACCCACAGGGCGGCACGGACGAGCGGGTCCATCTTTCCCTCGGCTACCAGGTCCCCCAGGATCAGGCCTAGTTTCCGGGGCGGGCGCCACCTCCGTGTCGCAGCGAGCCAATCGCCGGGTTTAGGCTGATACGCTGCGACGATGCGAGCCGGTCTGCGCCTACAGATTGTGCTGTTGCTCGGCTGCTTGCTCTTGCTTGCGTTCGTGCCGCTTTTCTATGCGGTGGCCACTTACGCGAGTTTTACGCTGCGCCAAGTGCGCGATACTCACGCGCGGGCGCTCGGCCGGGCCGTGGCAGGCCAGATCGAGGAGGCTCGCGCGCATCGCTCCCCCTCGGAGCTCTTGAGCTTGCTCGGCTCGGAGGTTGGCTCGCAAGGTGTGTCGGCGATCGGGGTCTACGGCTCGGACGGTCTGCCCGTGGCGCGCGCCGGTGAGCCGCAGGTCGTCGGTCTGTTGCCCGCAGAGCTTGCGCCGAGCCGAGAACGGATACGGGAACTGTCCGGCCACGCTGCCCTGGAAGTCGTGGTCCCGGGGCGCGAGGGCGCGGTCGCCGCGATCTTGCGCACCGACGACAGTGCAAGCAGCGCGTTGCCGCTGATTCGACTCCTCGGTCTGTATACGCTCCTGGTGGGTCTCGCCCTCTTGTGCGCGGCCTATTTCGCCCTCACTCGTCTGATCGTTCGGCCGCTCGACGCTCTGGCGCGCAGCGCCGAACGAGTCGCGGGTGGCGCGCGTCACTTTTCCGCGCCGCGCGAAGGGGCTCGCGAGCTGCTCGAGCTCGGCAGCAGCTTGAACACGATGACGGAGCGCTTGATCCGCGAAGAGGACGCGCTGCGTGCCAAGATCGACGAAGTCGAACGCGCCACGGTGCGCTTGAAGGAAGCGCAGGAACGACTGATTCGTTCGGAGCGACTTGCCTCGGTTGGACGTCTCGCGGCGGGGCTCGCCCACGAGGTCGGCAACCCGATCGCCGCGCTGCTCGGTTTGGAAGAACTCTTGCTCGCGGGCGGTTTGGAGGCGTCGGAGGAGCGCGACTTCTTGCTGCGGATGCGTAAGGAGACGGAACGAATTCACAGCATCTTGCGGGATCTTTTGCAGTTCGCGCGCCCGAGCGGTAACCCCGCGGCGAACGCCGAACCGATTCGTGGGGACGTGGCTGAAGCGGTCGCGGATACGGCCGGACTCATCGCGCCGCAAAAGGCCATGCAAGACGTGGAGCTCGAGCTGGACGTGCCCGCGGATCTGCCTCCGGTGGCAATGAGTCGGGAGCAGCTGGTACAGCTCGTGTTGAACCTGGTGCTCAATGCCGTGGACGCGTTGGCGGGGGGCGGCAAGGTACGAGTAGCGGCGGACCTCACGGAGCGTTTTGTGCGGTTGGTCGT
>DASYCR010000110.1:0-1818 GCA_036500095.1 Polyangiaceae bacterium | reverse complement strand
GACCAGCCAGAGGCCGCGATCCGCCGCGAGCGGCTCGAACGTGCGGCGCGCGTGGGAGACGAAATGTTCGAGCGGCACGGACTCGAGCTCCACCTCTTGCTTGCCCGCCTCGATCTTCGATAGATCCAGCACTTGGTTGATCAAGGCGAGCAGATCCTTACCCGCCGCGTGGATCGTCTTCATGTGCTCGACTTGCTTCGAACTCAGGTTGCCGCTTTCGTTTTCAGCGAGCAGGTGCGAGAGCAAGAGCATGCTATTTAGCGGCGTGCGCAGCTCGTGCGACATGTTCGCCAGAAACTGCGATTTGTAAGAGCTCACCTGACTGAGCTCCTCCGCCTTCTGTTGCAGCGCCACGCGAGCTTCTTCGAGCTCGTCGTTTTGCGTGCGTAGCGCCTGTCGCTGGCCCTCGAGCTCCTCGTTGGCGCGACGCAGCTCCTCTTGCTGCGCCAGGAGCTCCTGGTTGTTGACGCGCAGCTCTTCTTCTTGCGAGCTGAGTCGCTCGGCCAGCGTCTGCGTCTCGGCCAGCAAGAGGCGCAGGGCCGCCCCTGATTTGGCGGCTTCCAGCGCGATCACGAGCGTCGCGCGGATCGAGGTCAAGAGTTCCCGGTTGACCTCCGAGCAGGGTTTGAGGAGCGCGAACTCGAGCACGCCGACCTTGCGCCCGAAGTGAGTGAGCGGCGCAAAGACGAGCGAGCGCGGCGCGGACTCCCCCAAGCCGGATTTGATCTTGAGATAGCCCGAGGGCGGATCCTCGACCACCATCAGCTCGCCGGCAACGAGGGTTTCGCCGACGAGCCCCTCCCCTTCACGAATCACCTCCGCGAAGCCCGCGCCGGATTTGTCGTCGTTCGCGGGCGCGCCCAGTGCGTAGCGCCCGCGCAAGCGAAGCTTACCGTCGTCTTCGCGCACGTACAGGGCGGCGGCCATGGCCTCGATGCGGCGCGCCAGATACGACAGCGCGCGTTGCGCGACCGCTTCGGGTTCGAGCTCGCCGCGCAGCTCGTCGGATAGGCCGACTTGGCCCATGCGCAGCCAGTCGCTGCGCGTGCGCTCCGCCGCGTGCTCACCCAACGTCACGGCCATTTGGTTGGCCTCTTTGGACACCGCACCGAGCTCGTCCCCGCTGGTGATCGGGATGTGGTGCTCGAAATCACCGGTAGCGAAGCGCGCAAAGCCACGCGACAAATTGGAGAGCGCTTCGAACATGCCGCGGCTCACCCAGAGCGAGAGCAACGTGACGACCGCTACGCCCAGCACGCCGATCGCGACGCGAAAGCGATCCGCGCTGCGGTTCTCGTCGCGCACCGTGGCGAACGTGCGCGTGATCTCGCTGCGATCGAGCGCCGTGGCTTTTTTGATCAGCTCCTGCGCCTTGACTTGGAGCTTTTGCATGCGCGCAGCGTCTTGCACCAGCACCTCGCCGGCCTCGCCTGCAATCATCCGCACTGACACGTCGTGGGCCGAGTCGTAGTAGTCCTGAATCGCCCAGCGCATGGCGGCCGCCGTCGCCGGATCGAGCGCGCCGCCCGCCGAGGCGATCAGGTCGAACAACTTCGACTTCTGTTGACCCGTCGCGGCCAGGGCGGCCGAGTTCTGTGACGTCACCGCGTTTTGCATGTCGCGCGTGAGTCGTTCGAACTCCGCGTCGAGTCGCGGAGCGAGCTCGAGCTTCGGCAGCAAACGCCCTTCGACGTCCGCCAGCCGCTGCGTTTGGTGCACGCCGATCAACGCGCTGCCGCCCAGCATGACCAACAGCGCGAGCAGCGCCGTCCCGACGATCAGCAGCAGTTTGGCGCGAAATGTGACTTGCACGGCTCG
>DASYCR010000109.1:0-2972 GCA_036500095.1 Polyangiaceae bacterium | reverse complement strand
CTCCGGCGACAATTTTTGCGCCGCCGCCTGATTCTCGAGTGATTTCTTGCGCACGACGATCGCCTCGTCGAGCTCAGCCAAGCGACGTTTGAGCAACGTGGGATTCGAATCTGCCGGATCGTCGTACGGGTTGTCGCTCGGCTTTTCGTCGGCGAGACGACGCTCGACGGACGCCTTCTCCGCGCGCAGCGCCGACAGCGCGACATCCATCCTGTCTGGACGCGCGTCATTGGTCTGAACGCCGGCGAGTTCGGGGTGTAGCGTCAGGAAGGCCGCAAGCTCTTGTGTTTGGTGCTGTCGTTTGAGCGCGGCCGAGCGCTCACGATCTGAAATGTCCAGCGCGAGCGGTGCCTGTTCGACGCCGTGCTCGGCTAGCTCGTTGCAGATGCGCTGCGCGCGAACCGCGTCGCTATCGCTGTAACTCACACCGAACGCGCGTGCGTCGCTGGTGTCGATCGCCAGGGCGTCGCGCACTTGGCTTGCGGCGCGCGCCCGCAAATCCGCCGCCGTAGAGCCGGCACGCTCTTGCGCCAGACGATCGAGCGTGTTCCGGTCGAGGATCGCATCGCGCAGTCGGCGTGCCGCTTCGAGCGGCTCCGGAATCAGCGCCGGCGCAGCGGAGGCGACAGGCGCGACGGGCTCGACAGGCGCGACGGGCTCGACCGCGATCAACGCGCTGCTGCGGTAGGTGGCCGGCGCGAAAAACGCATAGACCACGAACGCCACCAGCACCAAAACGGCGATCAGTACACCCGGACGAATTTGTGACATCGCGGCACGAGCCTGCGCGCTCGAAGATTCGCGCGCGGTCGGTATACCACCGCTGTCGCCACCCCTTTGCAAGTTTCCGGCCGCTCGTTCGTGACTAGTCGGGCCAGCCGGGCGTGCACTCGCCGACGCCCAGCGGATCGCGGTTAAAGTGCACGCAAGTGCCCTCGCTCGCGCTGCACGCCGGGACTCCACACATTTCGGCTTGGCACAGCTTTCGACATACGGGGCTCGTCACGCCCCCCGAATCGACCTCGACACAGATCAAGCCCTGAGCGCAGAAATTCGGGGCCGAGCACGCTTCGCCCTCTTGGGCCTGGCTGATGACTGCGCAAGCCACCGATCCTCGCGGATCCACGATCTTGCACTCATGGCCGGCGGGGCAGCCATCCGCCTGCAACGGGTCACAGTTGTTGACGGGATAGCAAAGGCCGGAACCCGACTCCAAGTTTTGCCCGCTCACACTCACTTGCAGATCGCGAATGCAGCTCTCACCAGCAGGGCACGCAGACCAGTCTCGACCGCAGCACAGCTTGTGACATTGGTTCTCGACGCAGTAATAGCCTTGCGCACAGTCCGCTTGCGCGCTGCACATCGTGCTAGACACGCCCGTCCCGGCCGTATCGCAAGCAGGTTTTGCGTCGGTGAAACTCGGACGACACGCTTGCGTCGCTGAACATCCGGTTTGGGACTGGTAGTTGCAGGTTCCCGCCGGGCACTCGCTCGCGCCGTCGGGCGGCGCGACGGGCGCGTCCATGCCGTTCGCAACGACTCGCGCGCAGGCGCCCCCGGTCGACGAGTCCGTCACCGTGCCGGTCGAGCCGCACCCAATCAGAGCGAGACCCAGCAACCAAAGCGCCCCGCGTGGGCCAACGCGGTGGGGCCGACTCTCCCTTGAAACCGAGCTAGGCAAAGGCTGCATTTCGCTTGAGGTGCGCATGGTCTCTGCTTCGTTCAGGCGAACTCGGCGAGGGTCTACGGTATCGCGGTTACGGCCTGCGGGCGACCGCCCCGCGCCACGAGAAAGTTCGTGATCTCCGCGCGCTCGTGGTCCACGACGCCGAATAGCTCGAATACCGCGGAATCGAGCGCGGCGCGCAGTGGTTCATCCAAGCCAAAACGCGTCGCGCGCTCAGCCAACTCGAGCAGCTGCCCTCGCGCAGACGGCGCTTCAGGCGGAAGCGGCAAGGCGCGTAAGTGCGCCACTTTCACCTGTGGAAAGGTCGCCTGGCGCGCGTCCCGCCGAAGCCCGAGATGGAGCGCCCGGTAGAGCGAGCTATTTAGGAGCGCTACCACCAGCAACCCAGGAAGATCCGGCAACTCAAAGCCTGCCAAGAGCGAGTTTCGGAACGGGCTACCGTTGTGCAGCGCGGCGATCGGGTAGCGAGCGGTTTGGCGCACGACGAAGCGCACGCGTTGATACTCGACGGCTGGTCGCAAGCGACAGCGCGCGGCGGCCAAGACCTCGCGATCGGGGTCGAGAAACAAGCGCGGCCTGCCCACGCGGTATTCGTGAACGTCTCGCCCCTCGAGCAGTGGATACGAGTAGCGCGCATCCGGCGCGTCAGCGCGGCGGAGCAACGTCTTGCTCACCTGCGCGGCCGTCTGGAAGCCCATCTCACCGAACAATTCCCGCGGCATGCTGGGTCCAGCGGCGACGCGCGCCAGCACGGCCGGAGGGCGCACCTCCGCCGCGGCGCCTGCCGAGCGCTGTCGCTCCACGAGACGAAACGGCGCGTCGACGTCAACGGGCTGGTCGGCGAGCGCCGCGCCGTGGCGGGCGAGCAGCGCGAAACACGGCTGAGTCACTGATTCGAACGCGTCCTGCCCGAATTCGAGCATGGGTTCTAGCGGCTGATGCGTGGCGCGCAATGTGCGACGCACCGCGCGGTAGCCGTCGAGATCGGCGATTGGACTCGGCACCAGCAGCGCGACGAGGCCCCGCGGGGCGAGCGCCGCCGCGCGCTCGATAAACAGCGCATGCAAGGTCGGATAGCCGCGCAAACTCCGATACTGTGCCGCGAAATACGCCTTGCGCGAAGGCGCGAGCGGCGCGGCGGCGCGGCCCGCGTAGGCCACCCACGGCGGATTGCCGATCACGAGGTCGAATCCGCCGCGCGCGAATACTTCGGGAAACTCGGCTGGGAAGTCCAGGGCGCGTGTGCCGGGCGCAAGCGCGAGCTCGGCTTGATCGCGATCCAAAC
>DASYCR010000108.1:0-12679 GCA_036500095.1 Polyangiaceae bacterium | reverse complement strand
AGCGAGCATCGACGCAGATCACGATCGAAATGGTCGTGTCGCGCGGTTACTACGTGCGCGCGCTGGCTCGCGACCTCGGCGCGGCGCTCGGAGTCCCCGCGCATCTCGCCGCGCTGAGGCGACTCGCGAGCGGCCCGTTCGAACTCGACGACGCGGCGCCCTGGCCCTTGCCGGCTCCCATTCCGCTCATGAGCGTCGTCGAGGCGGCGCGCCGCGCGCTGCCGTCGCGCGTGCTCACGAGTGACGGCGACCGGCGCGCCCGTCTGGGCCAGCCCCTCGAGGTAAACAGCTTCGAAACCGACGCGGCCGAGGCAGCCGAGCTCACGGCCTGGCTCAGCCCGAACGGAGAGCTCGTCGCGCTGGGAAAGGCGATGGACGCGGGCGAATGGCGAGTCGTGCGCGGATTCCAGCCTCAGCTGACGAGTACCTCAGTCACCGCGAAGCCCCTCTGAGTAAGGCGCTCGCTGATCCGCTCCGCGAGTCCGCTTGCCCGCGCGTCGGGAGGCAGATCGATTTCAACGCGAACCTCGCGTCGCTCCGTGTGCACCGTGACGACCGCGCCGCTCAGCTCACCCGCGGCGAGCTCGAGACGAGCCGTCGCCCGTGCTCCGTCTCCGCCCCATGCGGCCCGGCGCGAGAGCCTCGCGATGAGCTCCTCAAGCCCGGATGGGAGTGCGTTCACCGCACTGGGTGCGGCGTGCGACGCCGGTTGCCGCGAGTCTTCACCGAGCAACACTCCGCACAGGAGCGGATCCACGGG
The DNA here is from genome assembly GCA_036500095.1 of Polyangiaceae bacterium. Taxonomy (GTDB): domain Bacteria; phylum Myxococcota_A; class Polyangia; order Polyangiales; family Polyangiaceae; genus PMG-095. The sequence continues at coordinate 11,919 of DASYCR010000108.1, read as the reverse complement.
GTCTCCGAGCTCGGGCTCCGTTCGCCGGCCATGCGGTGATCCGCCGCCTGCCCGGTGGCGGCAAGCGCCGTCCTGGGGCGCGGAATCGGTGGCTTTGGGGGCAGACGTACTGTGGCTCGCAGCGTGCGCTCTCCCGGACGGCCCATAGGCCGGTTTTATGGCGACCGGGTGGGGCCCAAGGACGACGGCAAAGTGCCTAGAACTAGGCATCTTTTGCGGGCCTGCTTCGGCCCCGCCCAGGCCCGGTTTTGGAGCTGGATCAACCGGTCGCGTCTGGGTGATTTCTGCCACGAAGCCGCATCGGTCAAGCGCCCGGCAGGTTGCGCCCTTCGGGGGGCCTCGCTAAGGCATTAGTCGGAGGACGGCGCCGAACCCGGTTGCCCCGCAAACGCTACTTGGATTCCCTGCCACACTCACCCCTCGCAGGCTTGTTGCTCGCAACCCTGCCCGCCGTTTTGGCTGCCGTCTCGGCAGCCGCGAGCTGGTCGATCACGACCCTATCTGCCGCCCGCCGCGCCGCACTGCGCGACACCCTGGAGGGTGGGGCCAAGCGGGCTCTCGACCGCTACCTCGAATCGGGGCCTGTCATCGAGGCGCGCTGGCTCGTCATTCGCGCGCTCGGGACGTCGCTGAGCGCCCTCTTGGCCGTCAGCGCGCTGCCCGTCGAACTCGGCGCCTGGCGCATCGTGGTGGCGGCGATGATCTCTCTGTTCGCCTATGCGCTCCCGAGCGAGATAGCGCGCGCGCTGGTCATGCGCAGCGCGGAACGCACGGCGCCCTTTTTGCTCCAAGCCGTGCGGCCGCTCGAGCTCGTGGCAGCGCCCATCGCGGCCCCGATCGTCTGGCTGGGGCGGCTGGTGGGCGGTCAATTCGAGCGGATCTCCGCGCCCGCTCCGGGCGTCACCGAGACCGAGGTCGAGCTGATCGTCAACGAGGGTGAGCTGAACGGCTCGCTCGGCCACGACCAGTCCGAGATGATCCGCAACGTGCTCGACTTCGGCGACGCGACCGCCGGCCAGCTGATGGTGCCGCGACCGCAAGTGACGGCCTTCGATATCGCGACCGATCCGAACGCGGCTCTGCGTCAGATCGTCGAGAGCCAGCACTCGCGCTATCCGGTCTACAAGGACACGATCGACAATATCGTGGGCGTGCTCTACGCCAAAGACTTGCTGCGTCTAGTCGCCGAAAATCGCGTGGCGGATGCAAAGCTCGAGTCGCTCGTGCACCAACCGGTCGCCTTCGTTCCGGACAGCCAGCTCGCCACGCGCGTTCTCAAGGACATGCGCGTCGGCAAGCACCACATGGCGGTGGTCGTCGACGAGTTCGGCGGTTTCAGCGGCATCCTCACGCTCGAGGATTTGCTGGAAGAAATCGTGGGCGACATCCGCGATGAACACGACAGCGACGAGCCGCCGATCGTGGATCTCGGCGACGGCAAGTTGATGGTCGACGCCAGTGTATCGATCACCGATCTGGCTCGTTACCTAGGCGTCGAGTTGCCGGAAGACGGCGACTACCACACGCTCGCGGGGCTGATCGTCGCGGAGCTCGGACACGTGCCCGAGCCGGGCGCGAAACTCACGCGCTTCGGGCTTGAGTTCACGATCAGCGACGCCGACGAGCGGCGCATCGCGAAGGTCGAAATTCAGCGCCTCGCGCCGCCGGAATCAATCGCGCCGCGCTCTTCGTCGCGCATCACGGCCGCATAACGCGGCCGTGCTCGGCCTTGTCTGGCCACGCAGCTCAGCTCGGTGGTGCCGCGCCGATTTGCTTGAGCTTGTTCAGCAGCTTGGTGCCGGCTTCGAGCAGCCCTGTCTTTTCGTCGCCCGGCGTATTGTCGCCACGCAGCGTGGTTTCGAGATCACCGAGCTCGCGCTTGAGCTTGACCAGCACGTCGCTCGCGCAGACGGCGGCTTGCGAGCCTGGGTCGACCGGGACGAACAAGCCGTCCTCGCTCACCGGGTTACCGGACGTGTAGCGCTTGAGCACCGCGTTCTTACCGTCCGCACCGGGCACCTTGGTGTCCGCTGGCCACTTCGCGCTGTCGTCCTTGACGGCGAACGGCGTCGCGAGCGGCTGCATGGTGGCCCACGGACCACCCGGGCCGTTGCCGAGCACTACGGACCAGCGAATCTGCGGCTTGTTGAGGCTGTCCAAGAAGTCGCTCACGCCCTTCTTGTTGCCGGACAGGACGTTCTGCAGACGCTCTTTCTGATCGTTGACCTTGTCCACCGCGGTCGAAAAGTCGATCAACATGGACAGAGCCTCGCGATTGAATCGTCCGATGCCCTTGCCGTTGAGATCCGCGGCCGTGAACGGGATGTTGATCGCGCCGAGCTTCGTGACCTCTTCGTCCGGGAACTTGGCTTGGCCAAGCTTCGCGGCGGCTGATTTGAGTACGTCCGCGAGCTCGTTGCCCTTATTGACGGACTCCTGGACCTTGCCCGAAAGGTCCTTGGCGCCCTCGATGGCCGCCTCGGCGCCTTTGCCGCGCTCGACGTTCCCGCCGGCGGCAAAGCCGAGGAAGCCGCCGATGCCCGCGGTAATTAGCGCAAGCACGAACACTTTGCCGCGACCGCGCTTTTGCGCGCGGACCACGTCGTCGCTGAGCTCGATGGTGATGGCCGCCGGAGCCATGCGCACCGGCGCAGCCGCGGGCGCCATCCCTCCGTAGGGGTTCGTCGGATCCACGCGAGGCGCGGCGGACGGCCCGGACCCGAACGGCGGGGCCGGGATGCTCCCACCCGGCCTGGGCAGCCCGGCCGGCTTGGGAATCCCCATGGGCGGTGGAATCGACCCGCCGCCCGCACTCGGGGAGCTGACGGTCTTCTTTCCAAGGCGCGACTTGAGATCGATCTTCGGCTTCTTATCTTCTTCCATCGCTGCTCGTGACCACTGCTAAAAATTGCACTCTGCCGGTAGGCGACCGGCGGGCACACTAGCGGCCTGGTTCAGCGCCCGCAAGCTTGAAAATCGCTCGCCCCAGACGCCGGCAACCGCCAACGCTGAAGCTTTCCACGTTGAGCCCTCGGCCGGGACGCGCTCGTCGGAGCTCGAGCGAGCATTGACCGACCGCAGTGAGGGTGTAACGATCCGCGCGTGTCAAAGCGCGTCGTGGTCATCGATAACTACGACTCATTCACCTATAATCTCGTGCAATACGTCGAGACGCTCGGGGCGGTGTGCGACGTGCGCCTGAACGATCGCGTAACGGTGGCGGCGCTCGAAGCGCTGACTCCGGACGGCATTTTGCTCTCCCCAGGGCCCGGGACGCCCAACGACGCGGGGGTGACCCTCGAAGTGATCGCGACACTTTCCGGCAAGATCCCCTTGTTTGGTGTGTGTCTAGGCCACCAGGCGATCGGCCAGGCTTTCGGCGGAACGGTGGCGCGCGCGCCCGAGCTCATGCACGGCAAAACCTCCGCCATCTCACACGACGGACGTTCGATCTTCCAAGGTGTCCCCTCGCCTTTTCAGGCGACGCGCTACCACTCGCTGATCGTCGAGGAGCAAGCGTTTCCCGAGAGCCTCGAAGTGAGCGCCCGCACCGCCAAGGGCGAAATCATGGGACTCCGCCATCGCACGCTCAAGGTGGAGGGCGTGCAGTTTCATCCTGAATCGATCTTGACCGATCACGGCTTGCAGTTGATCGAGAACTGGCTGTCGGCGCTATGAGCGAACCGCCGCTGTTCAAAGACGTGTTCGCCGAAATGAGCGGGCCGAACGGGATCTCGGAGGCCAGCGTGCGCCGCGTGTTCGACGCGATTTTCGCGGGCCAATGGCAGCCCACCGCGGTCGCGGGCTTCTTGGTCGCGCTGCGCCTCTCGCAGAACGAAACCGCAACGGTGCTCGCGGCCGCTGCAGCCGCGATGCGCGCGGTGATGGTGCCGGTTGCGCACACTTTCCCGCTCTTGCTCGACACCTGCGGGACCGGCGGTGACGGCTCGAGCAGCTTGAACCTGTCGACCGGCGCCGCGATCATCGCGGCTGCGACCGGAGTGCCCGTCGCTAAGCACGGCAACCGCGCAGCGACCAGCCGCGCGGGCAGCGCGGACGTGCTCGAGGCGCTGGGTATTCCGCTCGACGTGCCCGGCGCGGCTCAAGCCGAGGTGCTGAAGGAAGCCAACATCGCGTTCTTGTTTGCTCAGGCTCACCACCCCGCGATGAAGTACGTGATGCCCGCGCGGCGCGAGCTCGGGATTCGCACGCTGTTCAACTGCATCGGGCCGCTCGCGAATCCGGCCTCCGCCACTCACCAACTGATCGGCGCGTTCGACGACGCGTTTCGCCCCGTGATGGCCGAAGCCCTGGCGCGACTCGGCGCGCGGCGCGCCTGGATCGTGCGCAGCGAGGACGGCTTGGACGAAGTCAGTCCCTACGCTGCGACGCGCGTCACCGAGCTCGACGGCGGCAGCATCCGCGAATTTCTGATCACGCCGGAGGACTTCGGCTTGAAGCGCAGCGCACCAGGAGCGATCGCCGGCGGAGATCCGCAAGCCAACGCGGCCGCGCTCGAGCAAATCTTGTCGGGCGCCGATCATCCGGCGCGCGACGCCATGGTGTTGAATGCAGCGGCCGCGCTCATCGTCGCGGAAGGCTGCGAACCGAAACGAGCTACCGAGAAAGCGCTCGAAGCGCTTCGCTCCGGAACCGCGCGGCAAACTCTCGACCGCTTGCGCCATGCGGCGCGGGCGCGCAGAATCGCGAGCTGAAGAACATGTCGGAGCGAGAGCCGGAGCTGCTCGAGCGAATCCTCGCTCAAAAGCACACGGACGTGGCCGCTCTGCGCCACCGAGCGCTGCCCTCGCCACCGGCCCGTCGCGCGGTGTCCCTCCGTCGCGCTGGACGCCTGCACCTGATCGCCGAGATCAAGCTGCGCTCGCCGTCCGCGGGCGCGCTGTCGCGGGTGCTCTCCGTTGCGGAGCGCGCGGCTGCCTACGCCGAGTGCGGCGCGGACATGGTGAGCGTTTTGTGCGACCGCACATTTTTCGACGGTGCCTTCGAGCACCTGGCCGAGGCGCGCGCGGCCTGCGAGCTGCCGCTCTTGTGCAAGGATTTCGTGATCGACGAAGTGCAGCTCGATCTTGCGCGTGCGTTCGGCGCTGACGCGGTTTTGTTGATCGTGCGCTGTCTCTCCGAGCAGCGTCTGCGAGACCTCGTGGTCGCCGCGCGCGAGCGCGGGCTCGAGCCGTTCGTCGAAATCGCGAGCGCTGCAGAGGCGCCTGTCGCGCTCGACGCAGGCGCCAGCTTGATCGGCGTCAACGCGCGCGATCTCAACACCCTCGCGATGGACACCGAGCGGGCCCGCAGTGTGCTGGCTGACCTTCCGACCTCTGTGACACGCGTGCACCTGTCCGGCCTCAGCGTCGCGAGCAACGTCGCGGCCGTCGCGGCGGGTCCGGCCGACGCCGCACTGCTCGGCGAGGCCCTCATGCGCCAGGACGACCCGCGCAAACTACTCACGCTGATGGTTCGCGCAGCGCACGGGGACGGCGTGACCTAGCGAATTCTCGCCCGCGCACGAGGCCCGGGATACACTCGTGAGCGTGACGCTGGACGGCCTGGTCGAGCAATATCTCAGTCATTTGCGCGTCGAACGCGCGCTCTCGCCGCGTACGCTCGACGCCTATGGTCGGGATCTCGCAAAGCTGCTCGGCTTCGCCGAGAGCTCAGGGGTGAAGCGGGCGGAAGCGCTGGATCTGGGGGCGATCAGCGGCTGGCTCGGCTCACTCGCCAAGTCGGGCCTCGGCGCGCGCAGTTCGGCGCGACACCTCTCCGCTGCACGCGGCTTGATGAGGTTCCTGCTGAGTGAAGGCATCCTGACCAAGGATCCGACCGAGCTCGCCGCGCGCCCGCGCTTCGGCCGCCGCTTGCCACGGACGCTCAGTGAAGTCGAGGTGCGGACCCTGATCGACGCGCCCGATCCAGCGACGCTTCGCGGCTTGCGCGACCGCGCCATGTTGAGCGTCGCGTACGCCGCCGGCCTGCGCGTGAGCGAACTCGTTTCGCTACGCGTGAGCGATCTCGACCTGTCGCGAGGTTTGGTGTCCGCGCTCGGCAAGGGCAATAAGCGCCGCATCGTGCCCTTGGGGGACGTCGCGTTGGACCGCCTCGGGGCTTACTTATCCGCTCGCGACGCCGGGCCCGCGGCGGGTCGCGCGCGTGCCGTCGAAAAATCCTCGCCGCTGGTATTTCGCTCGCCGCGCGGGGGGCAGCTCACGCGCCAGGGCTTTTGGAAAATCGTCGGGCGCTACGCCCGCGGCGTCGGCATTCGGGGTCGCGTGCATCCCCACCAACTGCGGCACTCGTTCGCCACCCACCTGCTGGCAGGTGGCGCCGATTTACGCAGCGTGCAAGCCATGCTCGGTCACTCGAGTGTTGCGACCACCGAAATCTACACCCACGTCACGCGCGACCAAGTGCGAAACGCCCACCGCAGGTCTCACCCGCGCGCGTAAGCGAGCCCGCCGCAGACGTCGGGAAACGGCCCTGTGCCCGACTTTTTCGACGCGCGAAAACGCCGCATCCGAGTGGTGCTAAGCAGTAGTCGTGCTCTATACGGTCGAAGAGCCGAGGTCAGGATCGACACCGCTGGTCGTCGAAGTGCCGCACGCAGGGCTCTCGGTCGATCCGGAGGCGATGGCCACGCTGATCGCGCCTGCTCAAGCGATCGGCCGTGACGCCGATCTGTACGTCGACGAGCTCTACGCCGATGCGCCGACGGACGGTGCCGCGCTGCTCGTCTCGCACGTGAGCCGGTACGTTTGCGATCTCAACCGCGCCGAGTCCGACGCGGACCCGCTCACCGTAGAAGGCGGCGCGGCGCGCTCCTCGCCGCACGGCGTCGTGTGGCGAACGACGACCGACAATCGACCGGCCCTGGCGCGCCCGCTGTCCGCAGTGGAGCTCGAGCGGCGACTCGAGCGCATTTATCGGCCGTATCACCGCGCTCTCGCCGCGCTGCTCGAAGCCCGCAAACGCGAGTTTGGTTTCGCGATCTTGCTGTGCGCGCACTCGATGCCGAGCCGCGGCCGCGAGGGCCACGTCGATCCAGGCCGCGAACGCGCCGAAGTCGTCCCCGGCACGCGCGGCCGCACGACGTGCGCGCCGTCCATCATCGCGATCACCGAGCGCGTCGCGCGCGATTTCTCGTTCAGGCTCGCGCACGACGAGCCCTACCGAGGCGGCTTTTCGACGGGCTACTATGGGAAACCCCGCGACGGCGTACACGCCATCCAGATCGAGCTCTCCCGAAAACTCTACATGGACGAGCAGACACTCACCAAAAAAGCGCCTGATTTCGAGGGCTTGAAGTCGTTTTGCCGAACACTGACGCGAGCTCTCTCAACGCTCTCCCTCGATGTCTCACTCGGCGTTCAGGGCACCCGAGCTTGAACGACGGAGCGCTGTAAGCTAGGGTCCGCGCCCTTCCCATGGCCCGCAGCGAAATCACCGGCAAGCGCAAAATGCACGCGCACAACGTCTCCCACTCGAACATCAAGACGCCGCGTTGGCAGCACGTCAACGTGCAGCGTCGGCGGCTCTGGGTGCCGGAGTTTGGTCGCCACGTCACGCTCAAGCTGACGACCGGCGATTTGCGCACGATCGATCGCATCGGTTTGCTCGAGTTCGCCAAGAAGCACGGCGCGAAACTCAGCTGACGCGGGCTCGCCCGAGCCGCGTCTAGTTTCTGTCTAGCTCGACCTCGCGCGTCACCGGATCGCGCAGGAGCGAGATGCGCGCCTTGCGCGTCAGGTCCAGCACGCCGCTGGCCGGATCGGCGTACACCTGCAGGGCCTGACCCTCGGCGGTTGCTCGCACGGCGATCGCCGCTGGTGCCGGCAGGGACGTACCGGGCGCTTGGCGTTGGACACCCCGCCGAGTCGGCACCGCGACGAACGGCGCGATCAGCGCGAGGTCCTCGATGTCGAGTCCCTCGGTCGCGCGAAAATAGGCGACCGCCGCGAATACGCCTCGCACGTCGACGGCGCAAATCCCAGCGCCGATGCCAAGCTCCTGCGCCGGCGCCGCGGACACCTCAGCGGACCAAGGCGGCTCGATGCGCAGCCCGCCGGGCAGCTCGCGCGTCGTCGCGACTTGATCGAGATCGCCGATTTTACCGAAATCGGAAGGCGTCACGAGCCCTCCCTCGCTCGGCCCCGCGAGGCGCAGAAACGGGCGCGTGAACGCTTGCTCGGTCAGGGCGGCGTGCCCCACGGCTCGAATGCGCGACAAGAGCTCTGCGCGCGAATCGGCTCCGGCGCGCTCGGCGCGCGCAATGCCAGGCTTGACCAAGGTGCCGAGCGACTTGCCTCCGTCGTAGGCGTGCGCGACCGCGAGTGCGGCCACTGAAGCCGGTATCGCCACGCGCGCAGCGGGTGGTGCTTCTTCGCCCTCCAGGAAACCACGGGGTCTCTTGGTTCCTTGCCCCGGTTGCCGCGAGCGACCGTCGAACGCCCTGCCTCCCGCGCCGATGCCGACCACCAACATGCTGAGCGGCGAAAGCAGCACGCCCGCGTAGCTGCCGGCGGCCGCAAAGTAGCCGGCAATGACCGCCGCCACCGCCGAGCCACCCTGCGCGAGCTGCGACTGCGCGGCTTCCTCCGCGATCGGATCGCTAGCCGCGACGAGCGCGCGTAACCTCATGCCTCGAGCTCCTGGCGCAGAGTCTTCGCCGCTTGCTGGGCATTGTGCCCTTCGATCACGACGATCGCCTCGTCGTACTCGCTCAGGACCTCGGCCAACTGTGTGGTCGCGCTCGGCCGCAGCTGGACCCCGGCCCCGAGCGCGAGCAGTCGTGTGTAGACCAGCGAGCCCGCCGGTGGATCCGCCTGCGACAGGTCGCGAACCACGTGCACGCCGTGCTCCGCCGCGAACTCTTCCGCTTGCTCGTCTTCCCAGACTCCGCGGCTTTCCCAGGCAATGCGCCGATCCGGTCCGGCCAAGCGAGCGAAGAGCGCCTTGAGCCGCTCGCGCGCACGGGGGCTCGGACCGACTTGGCTGGGCGTTTGAACCAGGAACCAGCTGGCTCCGAGAGCGTCGGCGATCCGCAGCGTCATGGACACATCCGCTTCATTCGACGTCAGCTCGCAGACGAGCTTGGGTAGCCGCACGCTGAACGAGAATGCCTCGGGCACGGCCGCACGCCATTCGGCGAGGCGCGTCAAGCGCGGCAAGTTGCGTGCGTCGCTCGCCACTTCGAGAAAGTCGAAATGATGGGCGTAGCGCGCGATGTCACCCTCCAACACATGGCGTCCGATTCGCAGGCGCATCAGGTCTCGTCGAACTCCGGGAAATGAAACCACTCTGTTGGGTGCCGCGCGATGAAGCCCTGCATCGCAGAGGCCGCGCGATGAGCGGCCTGCTCGAGCTCGGTTTCCGTCGCCCGGCGCGGCAATCGAATCGGGTCGCTCACCGCGAACTCATACGCGAAGTATCCGGCCCGGTGCGCGAAGATCGGCACAATCGGCGCCCCGGCCAGAGCAGCCAGGCGAAACGGGCCCTCGGGTATCTCGGCTCGAGAGCCAAATAACTGCACATTCAGGCTTCGCCCCGACGGCGAGAGCCGGTCGAGCTGAAACGCCACGACGCCACCCGCGCGCAAATGCCGAAGCACCGGCAGCGCGTCGAGTGGATCTCCCCCGACGTGCAGTACACGTACGCCCGAGCGTTCCCTGATCGAATCGTGGAGCTCACGCGCTCCGAGATCCGCCTCCGACTCCATCAGCACCATCACGTCGGCGGAGAAGTCACGCGCAAGGAAACGCGCCGCCGCGTCCCACGGCCCGACGTGTGCCGTTACCAGAATGAGCCCCTGCCCCGCCGCGAGCGCGCCGCGCAGGTGCGCCTCCCCTTCGATACGAATGCGTGCGTCGGCCGCATCGTCGCGATCAGCGCCCAGCGACTCCGCCAAACAGGCCGCGTAGCCCGTGAACGTGAGCAGCACGTCGCGTTGCTCCGCCAGGAAGGCGCGCCGACCGTATACCCGTCGCAGGTTGCGCAAAATAATGCCGCGCTTGTCACGGAGCGCGAGCGCAAACGCTGCGCCGAACACGCGTGGGCTGTGCTCGACCCAGAGCCGCGGACCATAGCGCGCCCCTGCGTACGCCAAGCGTCGCAAGAAAGCGCCGTTGTGTCGGAGTCCGCGAGCCAAGCCGCACGTTTCCTTGTCATGTCGGCGGCTCTGCCGCAAGCCTGAGGACGCGGCCCGACTCGGGGCACTTGGCAAATCAAGCCGCGCAAACGAAAGTCTTGCCTCGATGCCGGAGCTCGAGGTCACCCAAGACGCCGTCCTGCGTGGCCAAGTCGCTTTCCGCCAGCCCCGGCGCGGTTACCGCGTCAACGTCGATTCGATCCTGCTGGCTGCATTCGCCGTCGCCGGCGGAAGAATAGGCACGACGCTAGACCTCGGCGCGGGGGTCGGAGCGCTGAGCTTGCTCGTCCACCACCTCAAGGGAGGGCGCAGCTTTGTCTTGGTCGAACGGGACGCGCCGTTGCTCGCTCTCGCAAAGCTGAATCTGCGGGACGCGCGAGTCGACGCGACGTACTTTGCGCATGACCTCGAGCGCGGGTTACCTGCGATCTTACGAGCATCGGCCGATCTCGTCGTCAGCAATCCCCCCTACTTCGATGCGCGAAGCGCGCGCACTCGCTCGGTCGGTGGCGCGAGCCGCGTCGGAATCATCGAGCCGTTCGTGCAGGCCGCCGCTCGTGCGCTCAAGGGTCCGCGCGCGCGCGCCGCGTTCGTCTATCCCGCGCGCGACCTGACGCGCTTACTCACATGCGCACAGGGCGCAGGCCTCGTCCCCAAGAGGTTGCGCCTGGTGCACGCCAACGAGCAAAGCTCCGCGCGCGTAGCCCTCGTCGAGCTTCGGCGCGCGCGCCCGGGGGGTCTCGACATACTGCCACCCCTGTTCGAGTGGATTGCGCGCGGCAAGCGTTCAGCGGAGCTCCAGCAATTGCTCGGCGAGGAGTAGTGCTAGGCCCGATCACCGAGCAAGCGATCGAACAAGATGGCGGCGGCAGCTCGCACGCTCAGGTGGTTGTAACCGTCCGAAGCGCTGCCGATGAGCGGCGCCAGGCGTACCTTTGCACTGGCGACGACGGAGTCCGCGAGCCCCCAACCCGTCCCGAACGCGAGCAGCAACGGAGGCCCTTCCGACATCAGCAAGTCACGCGCCGCAGCGATGCCGAGCGCGCCAGGCAGTGCGCGCGCGCTCGTGACCCAAAGCTCGCAGTCTGGACCCAGCGCCGCGATTGCTTCGGCCAGGGTCGATACGACGCGCAGCAGGCGGATGGCCTCGGTGCGATCGGGGATGCGACGCGCCCCGGAGCCGCTGATCCAGTGCTCGCGCACGCGTTCGACGAGCGTGCGTTGCGCCTGAATCGGGTGCACGATGAACACGTCGCTCAAGCCATAGCAGCGCGCGCTGCGCGAGAGATCATGCAGATCGAGATTGGTGACGGCCGTTGTCACCACGGCTTGTTCTCGATCCAGCACGGGATGGTGAATGAGCGCGGCCGCGATGCGCCTCATGCGTCACGCCTTGCCGTTCGGGGTGAGTTTTTGCGCGAGATCCGGGCGGCGCTCGCGGGTGCGCAGCTCGGACTGCTCGCGACGCCAAACCTTCACTCGCTCGTGATCCCCGCTGCGCAGCACCTCGGGCACGTCCAAGCCGCGGAAGGTCGCCGGGCGCGTGTAGTGTGGATACTCGAGTAGGCCGTCGCACTCGGCGCTGAACGATTCCTCTCGCGGCGATTCCGCGTTGCCGAGCACGCCGGGCAGAAGCCGAATGATTGCCTCGACCACGCACATCGCCGCCACTTCGCCGCCGGTCAATACGAAGTCCCCGAGCGAAATTTCTTCGTCCACGAAATGACGCACGCGCTCATCGAAGCCTTCGTACCGTCCGCAGA
>DASYCR010000107.1:0-1576 GCA_036500095.1 Polyangiaceae bacterium | reverse complement strand
AATGCTGGCGATCTGTCCGCCAATGCGCGCGCGAACGCGCTGCGCGTGGTGAACCTGTATCGCTTCTTGGCCGCGCTGCCGGAAGTGACGACCGACCCAACCTTGGACGCGAGCGACCAGCAGTGCGCCTTGATGATGCTCGCCAACAATACGCTCTCGCACACACCGCCCACGACCTGGACGTGTTTCACGCAAGCCGGCGCAGATGCCGCCGGATCCTCCAATATTTCCAGCGGTCCAGCCGTCGGCTCCGTGGATAGTTACATGATCGACGATGGCAACCCGACCACGCTCGGACACCGCCGCTGGGTGCTCTCGAACTCGCTCGGACCGATCGGCATCGGTGGCACCAACAAAGCATCGTGCATGCACACGCTCAACGGCACGGGTAAAGCCGGCAAAGCCTGGATGGCCTGGCCCTCTGCCGGCACCATTCCACTGCAAGCGCTGAACGGCGCGCGCAACCAATCAGTCGACATAACCGGCTGGTCGATTCAAAGCGAAAAGATCGACCTGAGCGCAGCCCAAGTCACCGTGATGATGGACGGCGCGGCGCAACCCGTGACCGTAACGCAGCTCCTCGCCAATTACGGCACCAAGTACGCGATCGACTTCATCCCCCAGGGTTGGAAGACGCAAGCCGGTAAGACCTACTCGGTGTCCGTCAGCGGCGTCACCCCTGCGATCGCCTACGACGTCCAAATCGTCGATTGCAAATAGCTGGCCTGGGTCGAGGTCAGCGGGCGCGCCGCGCGCTCATCCAGCACCCCTTCGGGTATCTCGAAGCGCGTCCTTCGGCGTCACTGCTCGGGCGTCGGCGCGGGGCTCTCGGCGGCAGCCGCCTGATGGCGCTTCTTTTTCCGCGGTTTCGCGTCCGGCGCCGGGTAGTCGTAGCTCGTCACTTTGGTGGAGGGTGCGGCGTTGCTCGGCTTCCAGCGAAACGCGCGCGGTTGCATCGGGCGCCCGAGCGCGTAGAGCACGCTGGTCTCGTAGCTCGCCACCGGTGGCGTCGCGCTACCGGCTCGGTGCAAGAAGGCCGGGTGATGCGAGCCGCGGTCCAGCTCTACGACCCGCGTGCACCCGACGCGCAGCAGGGCTGCCGCGAGCGTATCGCTCGTGTCGTGCGTGGCGGAAGCCACGACTAGCCGATCCGTGGGCGTGACACACAATGCTGCGCGGCGGCGCATGTCACCGCGTTCGCGCGCGCGCGGCTCGAGCTTGCCGTTCTCGACCAAGAGCGGAAGCTGCACCGCCTCTTCGTCGGCCGCGAGCGTGGGCGTGGTGCCGGGCGCTTCGATACGCGCGGCTTGGCCTGGCGCGAGCACTAGCGTGGCGTAACCCGAGCGCAGCGGAATCGGCGCGGACCCGCCGAAGGCGAAGCCGTAACGCGTGGAGTCCGTGGTGTGCCCAAGCCCAATCGCAGCGACGACGCGGTGCTCGGCGGCGTCATCGAGGCTCGTTTTCAAGCCTGGTGCGCTCGAGGCGACCGGCTCGCGCGTGCCGGCACGGAACTGAAATTCCACGTGCCCCGGCTCGAAGCTCGTCAAATCGACGTCCACGCTGCCCATGGTGACTT
>DASYCR010000106.1:0-3223 GCA_036500095.1 Polyangiaceae bacterium | reverse complement strand
GGCGGCGTTGCAGTGCGCGTGGCGTCGTTCGCACGCGGCGCCGCCGCGGCCACGGAGAGCGTGCTCACAGCGCTAGCACTCGCCTGCGAAGGCGACGGGCGCGCCACATGGTAGAGACCCACGCTGGCGCTGCCCACGAGAATACCGCCAAAGAGCAGTTTGGCGCCCAGCCCGAGACCCGCGGCAGTGGCGGTGCTGGCAGCCGTTCCGCCGGCGGCCGCGCTGGCACCGCCGACCGCCGCGGCGCTGGCGCTCGCGCCCAGAGTCGACGCGGCGAGCGCGCTCGTCTGCAGCACCGCGCGAAAAACGCGACGCTGGTCCGCGTCGCTCGGCTCGTGCGCGGGGCGAGCTGCATCGAACAGCGCTCTGGCTTCGTCGCTCAGATCCGTCATGGGTGTCTCCGTTCTTGCGCGCGGTGTCGCCCGAGCGCCCGCTCGAAATCCGAGCGCGCACTGCGCAGGCGTGTGTAGAGGGTATTGGGGTTTTGACCGAGCAGCTCGGCGACCTCCGGCACGCTCAGCTGCTCGAGCTCGACCAGCACCAGGACTTCACGCCGCTCGTCGCTGAGCTCGCCGAGCAAGTGATCCAAGAGCCTCGCCGCCTCGTGTCGCTCGCACTGCTCGAGGGCGTTCGGCGCGGGATCTCTGAGCTCGTCGATCGCCGGAGCGTGACGCAGCACGCGACGCTGCTGGACACGCCGATAGTCGTGCGCGATGCGGACGACGATGCCGTACAGCCAGCTGCGCGCGACGCCCGCGCCATGCAGGTCGTCGAGCCTGCGGTGGACGACGACGAACGCGTCCTGCGCCGCGTCGGCGACGCTCTCGGGTGCGACGCCCAGCCGCCACAGCATGCGCCACACGAACGCGAAGTACTGGTCGTAGATCGCGCGAAAGGACGGCGCCGCGTCGTGGGCGCTGGTTTCGAGCTTGGGATCGGCGGCGAGCGAAAGCATCCCGATATCCGCTATGGACCAGGCTCGCTCATTCCGTCTCAAAAAACGACGTCAATGCCGAGCGCGGAGCGCAATGCCACGGAACTGGGCCGATGAACTCTATTTCCATCCAGCGTGAACAGATGTCGCCCAGCCACCGGCACCGCCGCGGCAACGCCCAAGCGCAGTCGCAGCGGGCCCGCGAGCGCGAGCGTGAGCTCCGGTCCGCCCAGCAGAGCCAGCCAGAATCCGTGTGTATTCTGGCCGTAGCTGACGCCGAGCGCGTCGCCCTGGATGCGGCCGAACTCGGGACCCGCGCAGAGCTCGAAACGGACGGCCCCCGGGTGCGGCGCGCCGCATCCACTGGCCGCGATCGTCCACAAGGAGAAGCTGCCGCCCTGGCTCGACTCATTCTCGAGCGTTCCGTTCTTGGGGAAGAAATAGCTGCCGTCTGCGGTCGCCGACCACCAGGTTGCGACGACGCCCATGCGCGCGCTCAAGCCGACGTCAAAACCCGGCAACGTGCCGAGATCGCCCGTCAACGCGGCTCCTGCCAAGAATCGGAGCGGCGCTGCCACGGGAGATACGACTGGCGCTTGGGCACCCGCTCCCGCCGCGGGCGCGCGCTTCGCTTCGGGTGGCGGCGTCGGGAGTTCACTCTCTGCGCCCGGGCCGTCTTGCTTCGGGTTGATGGCGAGCGCGAGCACGACGGACGTCGCCTCCACGACCTCCGCACAAGTGTCGCCCGAGAGCGTGCGCTCACTGCCGTCGCTCGGCGCGATGTGCGCGACGTATTTGCCGCCCTCCGACGCGATCGCCACGCGCACCCGGAACGGTTCGCTCGGCTGCTCCTTGACCAGCTTGGAAACCGCGTCGGACAGCGCGCTACTCGGGGGGCACTCCGGCGGCGCTTGATAGGCGAGCTCGAGCGCCGCGGGCTGGGCGAACGCGGAGGCCGAGACCACGAGCAGCGCGCTCGCGGCCGGCAGCGCGTGTAAGTAGTGAGCTATCCGCGGGAGGTGCCCCAACTGCACGTTCGGATGCCTGCCGTATTTTTGCGATGAATGCAAGCGCGGGTACCCTCGTTGACGCGATGATTCAGGCAGACTCGCGCGCGTCGTCGAGCGGCAAGAGGCACAAGAGGAGCGCCGCCATTTCCCAGCCGAGCAGGTCAGGGTGCGCGGCGAGCTCGATCGAAGCGTGTAGTGCGAGCGCGAGCAGCGGCGCAAAGCGTCGACTCTTGCGCCAGAGCAGCAGCACCGGCAGCGAGAGCTCGGTCGCGACGATGGTGCAAGCCACGAGGCTGCGGCTCCAGGCCGCGTGCAGCAAGAAATCTGAAAATACCCCAGAGATTGCGCCGTTCTTTTGAAACAGGGCGAGCGTGCGCCCGTCGAACCAATCGCGCCGCAGCTTGACGAAGCCCGCCCAGAAGTAGATGGACGCGAGGAACGCGCGGACGAGCAGCTTGCTCGAGGCCGGGTTTCGCACCGGTGCCGGGCGCACCGCCAGCGCCGAGCCCGCGTCCGTCAGCGCGAGCAAGAACGCGCCTTGAAACAAGAGATGAATCGTCGCGTTGAAGCCGAACGGATCTTGGAAGAGCACGAAGTAGCCGCTTGCGCCCGCCAAGACACCGAAGAGCCTCGTGCGATAGCCGATCATGAAGCAGAACGCGGAAACCGTGCGCAGCACGCACGCGGCTGCGACCAGGCACGGCGCGGCCGCCAAGCTCACGGGCGCGCCGTGCCACCCGCTGCTCGGCCAACCGAGCAACGGATAGGTGCCGAGCGTGAACGGCAAATGCAGTGGAGCGAGCAGTGGCGTCGTTCGCAAGAGGAACAAACCTCCGAGTGCGATTCGACTCCAGGCGAGCGGCCGTGCGCTCTCGCGCTCGTTCATGGGCAGGTCGCGGAGTCCGCGGGCCAGACGACCAGCCCGCTCGTGAAGCTCACAGCGCGCAGACCTGCGGGCTCGCGCCGGTGTTGCAAGGAAACCCCACGGGACAATCGTCATCGCTTCCGCACGTCAGCGTGCAACGGTACACGCCCACGTCGAACTGAGCACACTTGGCGTCGTTCGGTGGACTCACGCCGCAGACTGAGTCGTCCGGAGCTGCGACTTTCGTACAGTCCTTCGAGCTGAATTCGTTCTTGGCGACGCAGCTGCTCACGCGCAACGAGCAAATATCGGACATCGAGCCGTCGATGCTCACGGCATTGGTGAGGGTGGTCACATACGGCCGAGCACTCGAACAGAGGGCGGGCGCGCCGTCGGCCGTGTCGCCTTTTTTCC
>DASYCR010000105.1:0-4077 GCA_036500095.1 Polyangiaceae bacterium | reverse complement strand
CTCGCGCCGGTGCTGCCCAGGCTGAAAGCCAGAAGCGCTTCGCTCGCGGACCAGTTCGAGCGCGCGCTCATCAGTGTGCCGCTCAACGTCGCGGAGGGCGCTTACTCGCGCGGCAAGAATCGTCAGGCGCGCTATCAATCGGCGGCTGCTTCGGCGCGCGAGGCGCTCGCTTGTTGGGAGACCGCGCAAGCTTTCGGTTGGCTCGGTCCCATGGATCCAGAGCTCCTCGCGCTCTTTCACCGTGTCATTGGCACGCTGGTCCGTCTCGTCGAGCCGCGCAAATGAGTTTCAACAGGAGTTCGGGGGAACGTTCTGGGCGAGGCTGGGCTTCGAGGTCTCTTCAACGGGCCGAATCGTGGAACGAGCGGCAGTCTTTGTGTTCCACAATACGGCCTGCCGCTCTAGGCTATCTGCATGCTTCCCGCGCGCGCCCGCACCACCCGAGCTCTACTGGGGCTCGTGCTCGTCACACTGCTCGCGACCGCGGGCTGCCGCAAGCGCCAGAAAACGACGGACACAATCGGGATCGACCAGCCGCACCCGCCGGAGCTCTTGCCGGGTCATGAGCTGCTCGCCACACTGGAGCGCAGCGGTTGTTTCGGGGAATGCCCGGTGTACCGGCTGAGCGTGTATCGCGACGGGACGGTCGTTTATCTCGGCACGCGCTGGGTCAAGGTGCTCGGCCGTCAGCAATACAACATCTCCGCGGAGCGAGTCGCGGCGCTCGAGGGCGCGTTCGCGCGCTCAGGTTTCATGCAGATGCCGGACTATGATCGGGTGGAGGGCACGGACGACGATTGGGCGCATCTTTCGTACCGGCGCGGCTCGTTCATGCATCGCGTGCGCCACTACCATGGTGATCAGTCCGCCCCCCCGCTACTCAGCACGCTGGAGGACGACTTCGATCGCGCCGCGGAGAGCGGTCGTTTCGTGGGCGGCGCGGCGCCCACGGGTGCGCTGCAGCTGAGCGCGCCTGCGAGCCCCTCCGCATCGCCGCCGCCGAGCTCGTCCGCCGGGGCCGTGCCGCGTCCGTCCGCCGGCGCTCCAGCGAGCGGGGCCACGGCTAGCGCGGCGCGCGCGAACGCTCCCGCGGCCAGTGCCACGGCGTCTAGCAAACCGCGCAGCGGCACGCCGGAGATGGCGCCGGAGACTCAGGAGTAAGTCAGACGCGCGCCGTGAACAGATCCAGCTCGTGGATGCCGAACTGGCGCTCGAGGTCGGTGATCTCCGACACGATGCCGGAAAAGCCGTCGCCGCCGAGCTCGTCCTGCTCCCGCTCTTCGAAGATATCGTAGAGCTTGCTGAAAGTGTCAGCGGTCATGATCTGGCGCATGGCCGGAAAGAGCACGGTGTCTTCGCGCGCTTCGTGCGGACGGTACATGCGCACGTACGCGCGCAGCAGCGCGCTCGTCTTCGCGCGCCCCGCCGGCTTATCGACGGCGCCGGAGCCGGTCAAGCTCTGCAGCTGGTCGGTGATTTGGCGGCCGACCTTGTGTTGCTTGGCGAGGATGGTCACCAGATCGGCGAGCTTGTGCGCCTGGAGAAAGCGGGGGAAGAGATGCTCCTCTTCCAAACGCGCGTGATAGTCCTCGACGAAGCGGCGCGTGAGGTCGATGGTCGACACCAGAGCATCCGACGGCAGCTCGTCCGAGCCGTCCAAACGCCGCACGCTCTCCTCGTAGATCAGCAGCACGCGATTGAGCACGCCGTGCTCGCGCATCAGATCTTCGGACGGCGAGACGGCGTAGGTGATCCCTCCCTCGTCTTCGTCTTCGTCGTTCTCCGCGATGACGCTCGTGCCGGGCGCTGAAGGGCCGGATCCGCCCGGCTGCGCCGGTGCATTCGTACTGAGCTGTCCGGATGCCGGCGCGCAGCTTGTGAGCAAGAGAGCGCCAGCGCCGAGTAATAGGCGGCGTCTGGATTCAGGGCTATCGAACATTTGGGCTGTCCGTTTCTTTCGAGCGCGTTCCCACCAAGCTCAAATCTACAACAACCGTGCGCGCAGGTTGCGACTTTCCACGCGGAAAACGCGATTCAAACCGTGGAAAAGTTCCACACTCGACTCATAGAATCGACGCTCGACTCATAGGAGCCAGCCGCAATCTCTGAGCTGAGCGAGCTCGGAGCACTCGTTTGCGCGACAATCAGCCGAATTTGACCCGAATTCAAAACCTGCCGGCGGCGGTGCTATCCGTAGAGTTTGCATGACGGAGCCCCGGACGAATCGAGCGCGCGCTCCCATCCATGCGCTCTTGATCGACTCGCTCGACGACGAGCACGAGGTGAGTGTGGTACGCGGAGCGCTCGCCGCGACGCGCGACGGCAGCAGCACGCTGCTCTGCATCGCGGGCGGCGCGCTTGGTCACGTCGATCCCGATCAGGCGAGTCGAAATTTCGCCTTCGACTTGCTGCGCTCCGACGGCGTGCGTGGCGGTGTCGTGCTCTCGAGCGCGATCGGCAATAGCGTTGGGCCGGTGCGGCTCGCGGAGTGGCTCACGCGCTTCGCCGGTATCCCGCTGTGCTCTGCCGGCGTCACGCTGGCCGGCTACCCGAGCGTACGCGTCGACAACGCGGCCGGCATCCGTGAGGGCGTGCGTCACCTGGTGCAGGTCCATGGCAAGCGAGCGATCGGTTTCATCCGCGGTCCCGCCGCCAGCGCGGAGGCGGAAGAGCGCTTGGAGGCGTACCGCGCCGGGCTGCGCGCGGAAGGCATCGAGCCCGACGATCGCCACGTGGTCGACGGTGATTTCGAAAAAGCGAGCGGCGTACAAGCCGTCAAGATCTTGTTCGACCAACGGCGGGCGAGCGTCCACACGCTCGACGCTCTGTTCGCGGCCAACGACTACATGGCGATCGGCGCGCTCGAAGAACTGCTTCGTCGCGGCCTGCAAGTGCCTGAGCAAATCGCCGTGGTCGGTTTCGACGACGTCGACTCGGCGCACAACGCGCGCCCGGCGCTCACCACCATTCGACAGCCCGCGGAACCGCTCGGGCGCGCCGCGATCGCGCTCTTGCGCAATCTGTGCGACGGCAGAGCGAGTGATGCAACGGAGCTGCTGGCCACGGAGCTGGTCGTGCGTCGCTCATGCGGCTGCGCGGCCACGGATTTGGCGTCCGCAGCGGGCGCGCAGTTCGCCTTCACGAGCGTGGGCGTCGAGACTGCCTTCGTGCAACGCCGTCAGATCATGACGGCGGAGCTCGCGCGGGCCGCGCACGGCACGCTGGGCGGCGCGGGTACCGCTTGGGAAAGTCGCTTGATCGAGGCGCTTTTGTCCGAGCTGCGCGGCGGGGGTTCCGGCCGCTTCAGCAGCAAGCTCCGGCAAATGCTGCAAGGCGTCGAGCACTCCGGCGGGGATGCCAGCGCGGCCCCCGAAGTGATCGCGGCGCTGCGCAGGCAAGCGCTGCCCTGCGTCGCGGGCGATCCGGTGGCGCGCGATCGCCTGGAGGAGGCGCTGCACGACGGTCAGCTCGTGGCGGCGTCGCTGGTAGCCGAGGTTGCCGTGGCGCGCATTCAACGCAGCGGCGCGCGCTTTCGCGGCTTGGCGCGCCGCGTGCACGCCGCCATGTTTCGCGATCCGGGCCAGCTCTCACAAGTGCTGGCCGAAACGCTGCCGAGCTTTGGTATCGAAGCCTGTTTGATCGCCGAACTCGGCGCGGCCAATGATCCGCTCGGAGACGGGCGCATCCTGTGCGGCTTCGGGCCGAGCGGTCAGCGCGCGACGAACGAGCGCTGCGTGCTACGCGCGCTCTGCGTCCATCCCATGCTCGAAAATACCAGCCGCTCGTTCTTCCTGTTGCCGATAGCGCTGGGCGGCAAACCCACGGGCATCTTGCTGCTCTCGACCGCCATGATCGACGGTCGCTTGCTGGAGGACTTGCGGGATCTGTTCGGTACGGTGCTCGGGCTGTCTACTTTGGGATGAACGCGAGGTCGTCGATCGAGAGGCTGATGCTGCCCGGCGCGGCAATGTAGGTGGCCGAGCCGTCCGACTCGGGCACGAACTGCAAGCCGGCACCGAATGAGAAGGACGTGATGTCGCTGCCCGTGACGGTGATAGGCGTGGCCGGGCCCGATAG
>DASYCR010000104.1:0-1929 GCA_036500095.1 Polyangiaceae bacterium | reverse complement strand
CTTTCACCGACAACGCGCCGTCCGGGCGGCGGATCACGAAAAGGTTCGCGGGCTTCAGGTCGCGGTGAACGATGCCGAGCGAGTGCGCCTCGGCTATCGCCTCGCACGCTTGCAGCACGAGCTCGAGCGCTTGCTCGATCGGCAGCGCGCCGCGCTCCTTGAGCCACGCGTCCAGATCGCTGCCGTCGAGGTACTCCATCACCATGTACGGCGCGCCGTTCTCGAGCGTGCCGACATCCGAAACACGAGCCACGTGCTCGCTCTTGATCTTCACCGCCGCGCGCGCCTCTCGCGCAAACCGCGCGACGGCTTCGGGATTGCCGAGAGTCTCCGGCAGCAAGAACTTGAGCGCCACGCGCTCGTCGAGCTGTAAATGATGCGCCGCCACGACGACCCCCATGCCTCCCACACCCAGGATCTTTTCGATACGGAACTTGCCGGCGAGGACATCGCCCTCGCGGACGCCCGCGGCGCTGGGAGGAGGTTGAGCGTTCATCGGCTTCTCAATTGCATCCTATCTGCTGAGTGCCCACCGCGACGTCGTCGTACCATACCGTGCGCGCACCACCCGAGTAGTTCTCGTAGCCGAACTTGAAGAACGTGTACGTGTGCGGGCCCCAGTTCGCGTGGAGAGCGGCAATCTGGGTGCTGTTCAGGTCCACTAGGCGCCACCCTTTCCCGCCGACCCATTCCCCGCGGCGCCGGCTGCGCCACCAGCGCCAGCGCCGCCACTGCCGCCGTCGCAGACCCAGCCGCTGGCCTGGCAGCCGCACTGCGTCGTGCCGTAACTGCAGGCGAGACTTCCCGCGCACGTGCTGCCCGGCGTTGGCTGCGCTACGGGGCAGGTCGCGGCGCACTGCCAGCTCGCTTGACCATAAGCGCACGTGCATTGGGACGCCGCATACGGGCACTGCATTCCTCCGACGCAAGCCGAGCCCACAACCGGACTTTCGCTCGGGCAGGCGCAGGTCCATAAGCCGCTGCCGGCGCACGTGCACTGCTCATCCTGCGGGGACGCCGCTGACGGATCGCCAAACGTGCAAGTGGAGGGCGCAAACGGGCAGTTGATCGCGGCGAGGGAAGGTGGACACGAAGGCTCGGACGACTCACAAATCCACGAGCCACTCCCAAAACATCGACATTGCGAGTCAGCGTAGTCGCACACGCCCTGCGACGTGCCGCACAGCCCGGACGGCGGGGAAGATGGGCAGATGGCGCAGCTCCATTGAGCTTGACCCGAATCAGGGCACGAGCAGGTGACCGCGCCGTAGTGACACAGTGACGGCGTCTTGCCGCAAGCGCCGCTTGGTTCAGCGGCAGGGCACGCGGCGCAGAGCCACGAGCCACCCGAACACTCGCAAGACGCTTCCGCATACAGACAGGTCTGCTTCTCGATGGAGCACGCTCCGGTTGGCTCGGAGGCTGGACAAGAATTCAGGACCATGCCGCTCGCACCGCTCGTACCGCTCGCACCGGCCGCACCGCCCTTGCCAACCGCCCCGCTCGTGCCTGCTGCACCGATGCCGCCAACGCCCGCTGCTCCACCGCTCGCCCCGGCGATGCCACCTTGACCCGCTTCGCCCGATGAGCCGCTCGAACCACTTGCGCCGCCCGCGCCCGCCGCACCGCCGGAAACTCCGGAGCCGCCGTCGACCAACGCGTCATGCGACGTGTCGGTGCCCACACAGATACCGGCCGACGTGCACGTCTGGTCAGAGCGACATGCGCCGGCGTCGCCCGTGGCGCACGGGGTGCGACAGGTTCCGTCGCTGCATACAGAACCGCCCGGGCAAGCTTGAGCGCTCGCGCAGGCGGCTTGCGGCGGCGACACGCAGCCGCGGCCCGTTTCGGTGTCGAGACAACGCGAGCCAATCGCGCAATCGCGGTCAGTCAAACACTCGAGAGTACAGGTTTGAAACAGGCACACGT
>DASYCR010000103.1:0-1547 GCA_036500095.1 Polyangiaceae bacterium | reverse complement strand
TTCAGATCCGCGTCGGCGTACAGGCCAATGTCGCTCAGACGCGAGTCGAGATCGGCGTCGGTTCGATAGGGCACGCCGGTCGCGGCTTCGATACGTTGCTGCACGCCGCTCACGACATCTCCACGGGCGAAGTAGCCGAGCTCGAGGTGTTGCGGCTGCCCGAACGCCACGGTCTGAAAGCGCGCGGCGCCGCGCGCGCCGAGGGTGACCTCGTTCACGTTCAAGTCGATCATGTCGCCGCGTTGAATGTGCGTGCTCTGCAGTGGCTCTTGCACGTCGAGCAAGAAGCCCGTGAAGTTCTCGAGCAAGCGCAGGGAGCGATAGGTCACGAATAGCTGCTGCGAGAGCGTGGCGCCACCCGAGCGCGATTCGATGTCGGTGGACAATGAATAGCGGGAAGAATCCCCGCCTTCCGGCACTTTTTCGTGGGCGAACGAGGACAGATTGTAGCTGTCGTAAAAGCCGATACGGCCCGCGTTGTAGTCGTCTTCGCGGATCACGCCCGCGCTGTGGAAATGCGTGGAGTAGGCGGTCGCGAGCACGCGATACGAGCCCTCTTTGCCGACGCGGCCTTCATACTGACCCATGGCGGTCGCGCGCTGCGCGTCGCGATTTTGACCGAAGCCGTCTGTCTTGTACACCTCGGCGCCGGCTAGCGTACCGCGGCTCTCGCCATCCGGACCCCAGAGTAGCAGCAAGCGCTCGGTGCCGAAGCTTCCGCCCGTGTATTTCGCGGTGAAGCCACGCTGCGCGAGCCCGAGCTCGTAGTTGGCGCTGCCGGCGACCGCGTAGTTGCCCTGCCGGGGATCGAACGGCCCTTCCACGATGCGCAATGACGACACCAGCTCCGGGATGATGAAGTGCGTGTCCGCGTAGCCGTTGCCGTGCAGGTTGCCGCTCTCGTTGATCGGCATGCCGCCCAATGTGAACTCGATGTCTTGTCCTTCCTTGGCGTCGAAGCCGCGCAGGAAGACTTGCTCGGCGTGCCCCTCGCCGCTCTCGTTGGTGAGCAGCACGCCTGGCGCGAGCTTGAGCAGATCCGAGGCATTTTTCCGGGGCACTCGTGCCAGCTCTCCGACCGTGACCGAGAAATCGGAGGCGCCGCGTGTGGGCGGGCGTGAGCGCCCAGCCACGGTGATTTCCGTCGCTTCGTGCGCTTCTGGGCTCGCGTTGGCCGTGCTCTCCGCCTCGGGCGCGGGCGCCCTGGGCGGGGCGCTGGCTGCAGTGCCCGAAAGCGCGGCGGTGTCCGGCGCTTCGGGGGGAGCTGGGACGGGCACGGCTTCTGCCGGAGGCGCGTGCGCTGGGGTCTCGAAGTGCACGAGCGCTCGTACGCGCGCCGGGATCGGCTGACCATTGCGCGTTGCAGCGTCGAATTGCCAATGCTTGACCGCGGCGATCGCAGCATTGTCGTAGTCTGCGCCCATGCTGTCGTCGACGTGGGCGTCGAGCACGGTGCCGTCGGCCGCGACCGTGACGATCACGATCACGTCGAGGTCGTGATCGTTCGGTACATTGGTCGGCCACGTGGGTGCAACCTGGGTGCGCAC
>DASYCR010000102.1:0-2433 GCA_036500095.1 Polyangiaceae bacterium | reverse complement strand
CGCGCCTGACGCTCGCAGCCTCGTCGGCGAGCGGCGCTTGCTCAGCCGCGCGTGCCACGATCCCGAGCGCGTCGCCGACCACGCGTGCGACCTCGTCGTCCTCTCGCCGATCGTGGCGGCTCGCAAGGGAAACGCGCCGCTCGGTGTGGAAGCCCTGGCTCGCGCGCGTCGCCGACTCGCTCTCGCACCGCAGCCGCCCTTGCTGTTCGCGCTGGGCGGCGTCAGCGCCGAAACGGCCGCGGCTTGCCTGCGCGCGGGCGCCGACGGCGTTGCCGTGATCGGAGCCGCGCTCGCGGACGACCCGTTGCCACTCCTGCTCGCCATCGGGATCGAGCGCAAAAGCTAGGAGGTTTTGGCATTTCTCGCGCAGCCGCGAGCTCGCGCGGACGCCGCAAAACCCGAGGTGCGCTGTGCTATACGCTCGGCGTTCCATGGCGAAGCCCCCGTTCGAAGCCGTTCCGACCGAGCTCGACTTCCCGAAATACGAGCAGCGCATCCTCGACCTGTGGAAAGAGCGCAAAATCCTCGAGGCCGCCCTCTCCAACCAAGCTGCTGAAAGCGACACCAAATACGTCTTCTATGAAGGCCCGCCGACGGCCAACGGCTTGCCGCACAACGGCCACGTGCTGACGCGCGTGATGAAGGATCTGTTCCCGCGCTACCACGCCATGAAGGGTGAGCGCGTTCTGCGCAAAGGCGGCTGGGACACGCACGGCTTGCCGGTCGAGGTGGAGGTCGAAAAGGAGCTGCGTATCCACGGCAAAGCCGCGATCGAGGAGTTTGGCGTCGAGCCGTTCGTCGCGCGCTGCATCGAGAGCGTGTTCCGGTATACGAGCGAGTGGGAACGAAACACGGCGCGCATCGGCTTTTGGGTGAGCCTCGAAGACGCCTACGTCACGTTCCACAAGAGCTACGTCGAAAGCGTGTGGTGGGCCCTTTCCGAACTCTTCAACAAGGGCTTGCTCTACCAGGGGCACAAGGTCGTCTGGTGGTGGGCGCAGGGCGGCACGGCGCTGTCGAGCGCCGAGGTCGGTCTCGGCTATCGCAGCGTGGACGACCCGAGCGTGTACGTCGCGTTCCCGTTGCTCGACGAGCCGGAAACCGCGCTGGTAGTCTGGACGACGACCCCGTGGACATTGCCGTCCAATGGCTATGCCGCCGTCAAACCCGGCTGCACGTATGACGTCGTGCGCATCGGCGCGGCCCTGCCGGCCAAGGGCAAGAAGGCTCTCGAGCCGCCGGTTCTCCAGAGCAAACAGCTGATCATCGCCAGCGCGCTGCGGGCCGCGCTCGCCGAAAAAATTGGCTTCGAGCTCGAGGTCGTGCGCACGCTCCAGGCCGAAGATCTCGCAGGTAAGCGCTACCGCCCCCCCTTCGACTTCTACGTCAAGGAGCTCGCCGATCGCCGCGTCGCCCTGAAAGCCGGCGGCGACGAAGCGCTCTGGTGGCGCGTGATCGTCGAAGATTTCGTGACGCTCGATACGGGCACCGGCATCGTGCACATCGCGCCCGCATTCGGTGAAGACGATCACAACGCCCACCGCAAGCAGCTCGCGCGCTACGCGGATCCGAGCGCCGTCGAGCTCCTGTGCGCCATTTTGCCGAACGGGCAATTCAAGCCAGGCTTCGAGCCCTGGACGGGGCGCTGGGTCAAGGACTGCGACCGCGAGCTGATCGCCACGTTGCGAACGCGCGGCAGCTTGCTGTTCGAAGAGCTCTACCGGCACGACTACCCGTACTGCTGGCGCGCGGAGGACGACCCGCTGATTCAGCTCGCTCGGCCCGCGTGGTTCATCCGCACGACCGCGCGGCTCGACGCGGCGCTGGCCGACAACCAAACCGTGCACTGGCTTCCCGATCACATCAAGGACGGCCGCTTCGGCAATTTCCTGGAAAACAACGTCGATTGGGCCCTGAGCCGCGAGCGTTATTGGGGCTCCGCGCTCAACGTCTGGGTGTGCACGCGCGATGCCGAGCACAAGCACGCGCCGACTAGCATCGCCGAGATCGAGTCGCGCAATCCCGACGCGTTCGCCTACTGGCACGAAGAAAAACGAAAAAAACCAAACCTCAGCGAACACCTGCAGGTTCACAAGCCCTGGATCGACCACGTCACATTTCCGTGTCCGACCTGCGGCGCGGAGATGCGCCGCGTCCCGGAGGTGGTCGACGTTTGGTTCGACTCGGGCTGCATGCCTTTTGCGCAGTGGGGTTTCCCGCACGTGCCGGGCTCGCGTGCGGCGTTCGACGCCGCGTTTCCCGCCGATTTCATCAGCGAAGCGATCGATCAGACCCGAGGCTGGTTCTACTCGCTCTTGATGGTTTCCTCGTTGCTCTTCGACGCCGAAACGCAAAAGCGCATGGGGCTCGAGCGCGTGCGTGATTTCCCGCATCCGTTCAAGACCTGCATCGTGCTTGGTCACGTCTGTGATC
>DASYCR010000101.1:0-1958 GCA_036500095.1 Polyangiaceae bacterium | reverse complement strand
GGCGAGCATCGCCTGGGAGTCGGGGAGCTACGTGCTGCGCATCGACAGCACGCGCGGTGCACGCGAGGAGATTCACCTCGCGCCCTCGCCGGCGGATTTCTCGAAGCCCTTCAGCCAGCAGAACGTGCGCGTCACGTATGTGGGGGTGAGCCAACTCGGCGTCGAGCTCTATCGGGCGGAGCTCGTCGGTCACAAGCTGTCGAAGATGGCGCTGCCGCGGGTCGATCCGGACGGGATTGATCCACCCGAGCCGCCGAGCGGCCCCGAGTGTCGAGCCGAGGTCCCCGGGCGCGTTCACCTCGAGGTGCCTGACGGCAACCAAGACGTCATCTTGGAGAACCTCGACGTCACCCAGAATCCTCCCGCGGTCGCCGGTGTCTTCCAGATCGAAGCGCCGAGCGGAGTCAGCGTGCGCTCCTCGCCGTGCGCGGACTGAGCGCCGAGCTCTAACCAATCGTCCGGCCGATTGGGGCCTGGCACCCCGATGCGAGACGCTGCCCAGCGGGCGGGAGCCCCCGAACCGCATAGACCAAGCTCGTTTTCCAGCGAGTTTGCCGGTCCGGAATTTTGGCACGAGACTGGCGTTAGCGGCAATCTCAGCAAAACTTGGTTCGGTTTCCTTATCGGTTCGGAAAGGCACGGCTTGGCACGCAAGGTCAGCTCGAGGAAGAGTAGCGAAGACAAGCCGCGTTCTGCGCGCGTCCCGGAGCGACAGGGCCGCGAAACCACGCCGCCGGCGAGCAATCGCGAGCGGAGGTTTCGCCCGCCGAGTTCGGATGCCGTCCCGCGCTTCGCGGGCGTACCGACGTTCTTGCGGCTGCCCGTGCACGACGATCCGCGCGTGGTGCCGGCCGTGGACGTGCTGTTGTCCGGTGTGCCGTTCGACGGCGGCACGTCGTTTCGCCCCGGTGCGCGCTTCGGTCCGCGCGCCGTGCGGGAAGCCTCCGCGCTCGCGCGTCCCTTTTCTGCCGCGCTCGGCGTGGACGTCTACGACGAGTTGAAGGTGGCAGACGGCGGTGACATCGCGGCGTCCGCCAGCGAGCTCGAAACCGCGCTCGACGCGCTCACGGCGCGCGCCGAACAGATCATCCGCTCGGGCGCGATCGGCGGCTTCATCGGCGGCGATCAAACCGTCACGCTCGGCGTCTTGCGGGGCATTCATCGCGCCAAGCGCAAGGCCGTGAGCCTGCTCCACATCGACTCCCAGAGCAACGCGTCCGGCAAGGCGGGCGACCGTCAGCCGCACCACGGCAACGTGATCCGCATCGCCGTGGAAGAAGGCCTGGTTCGCCCGGATTCCGCGCTGCAAATCGGTGTGCGCGGTCCGTACTCTTCCGCCGACGATCTGGCGTTCGCCCTCTCGCACGGCTTCGAGGTCGTGGGCATCGACGAAGTGCGCTGGGACCTTCACTCGGTCGTGAGCCAAGTCCGCAAGCTCGCGCACAAAGGCGCGCTGTACGTCAGTGTCGACGTGAGCGCGCTCGATCCCGCATCGGCGCCGGGCACCTCTTTTCCGCTGCCTGGCGGCATGTCGACTTGGGAGCTTCAGCAACTCCTGCGCGCCCTGGTCGGCGCGGAGCTGATCGGCTTCGACGTGGTCGAGGTCGCGCCGAGCTACGATCCGTCCGGTATCACTGCGATCAGCGCCGTGTCTATCTTGCACGAGCTACTGGCTGCGCTCGCCGACACGCGGCGCAGCGGGCGCCCTGCGCCCTCGAGTCATCACGCGACGACAAGGCGCGGCCGCCGGCTCTCGCCCTAGGTCCCGTTCGGCACCACCGACACGCATCCAAATTTCAAAGGGAAGTGCTAAGTTCGGGCAACCTGCGTGTCCGACCGCGCTCATTCCGCCACGTTCGCCGCGGCCCTTTGCCTGGTCTTGGCAAAGCCCGCCTTCGCCGCGCCGGAGTTGTCGTACTCGCGCGGGTTGGGCGACCACCAGAACTCGCTCCACGTCT
>DASYCR010000100.1:0-4485 GCA_036500095.1 Polyangiaceae bacterium | reverse complement strand
CGAACGCCAGGCTTTCCCGCCGAGCTCGACCACGTGACGCACGGGCGCCACGAGCGTTCCGCCCAGGCGAGCCAAGTCCTGCGCGTCGAGCGGTTGGGCATACCCGGCACGCGACACGAGCCGCACCGCGTTCGCTTCGTTGGGCTCCACCGATAGTAAGGCGCGCAGCTGCTCGCGGGTCTCCTTACCTACGTCGGACAGGAAACCGCCGATGTCCGTTTGCACGCCAAGCCCGTTGCGTTCGACGTAGCCGCGGCCTGCGAGCGCGCTGTTGCCCTGCGTGCCCGTGAGGTCGACTCGGCCTTCCCAAAATGCAGGCGGCGCGAGCAGTGTCTGGAACTCGTCCGACGGTACCCGCGCCTCCGCGACCAAGTTCAGCTCGAGCGCCGGGATTTGCAGGCGCCAGCGCGTTGGCCAACGTGTGAAGGTGCGCGTGCTCATCCAAAATGCTTCGGGAGTCAGGCTGAACTCGGACAAGGCGTGGTGCTTGCCGTCGGGATCAATGGCGATCAACCAGTGGCCGACGGACTTTTCACTCGAACGCAGGTCGAACAAGTCGTAGGCGCTGATTTGCCAGCCCGTGTCGAGCTGCGCGGCGATCCAGTTCCAGCCCACCTTGGCCTGCTCGGCTTCGTTACGTCGCGCTTCGGGCACGGAACCAAATTCGTGATCGTACCAACCTTTGCCTCGAAGCTCGTACTCGCCGTTCGAGCCGAGCGTGCCGTGCACCTCGCAGCGCGGGCAAAAGTAATAAAACATCTCTTCGGCGCCGACGCCGCGCACCACGCCGTCGTCGCCGTGGCGCACGACGGGGATTTCGAGCTTGAAATCGAGCACGAGCCGAAAGTCGCGTGCGGCTTCGGACAAATCCAAGCGGTAGCGGCCGTCGGCGAGCTTTTCGAAGCGCTGGCCATCCATGTCGAGCGCGAGGCGATCCATGGGCAGCGTGGGACGCGTTTTCAGCAAGCGGTCGGGCGCGGGGATTTGGCCGAGATCCAGCTGCTCGAGCAGGGCCCGCTTCATGAACGGCATGTCGCGCGCGGTCGCCAGGCGATGACGCATTTCTGCCATCACGGTGTCTTCGAGCAGCGAGCAAGTCACCGCTTCGCGAGTCTCGAGGTTCACGAGCCGATAGGTGAGCGCGTGAAAGTGGCTGGGCTCGTCCGCCGCGTGCTCGGCCTTGCGTAGGGAGCGGAAGAATGCGGCAAATACCGCATACGGCGTGCCTTCGTTCGTTTCGAGGTGCGCGTTCACGTACCACCACTCGAGCGACGCAGAGGCGTGCGGTCGGTCGTGCCGCTCGAGATCGATCGGGCCGGCTTTGGGCCAATCGCTAGGGTTACTGATCGGGTCGTGCGTCATGCTGCTCTCGAGGAAGTGCTGGACTGGCTTGGAATCGGCGCTCGAAGCGAAACGCGAGCGACTGCGCCAGCCGCGGGACGATGAAGCCATTCACGCGCGGTCGAGCGTCGACTTCCAGGTCGAAGCGATTCAAGAGCGTAGAGAGCACGACGCGCATCTGCTGGCGTGCGAAGTCCTCCCCGATGCAGCGCCGCGGTCCTTTGAGGAAGGGCTCGTATGCCGCCGCAGCCTGAGCCGGTAAAGGCCGCTGAAAGCGTGCTGGGTCGAAGTCGAGCGGGCGTTCCCACCACGCGGGGTCGTGGTTGAGCGCATACGGTAGCGCCATGACTAGGGTTCCTTCGGGAAAGGACTGACCGCCGAGCGTCATCGGTTCACCGAGCTCTCGGTAGATCACCATGGCTACTGGATAGCGCCGCGAAGTCTCGCGCAGGATCGCGTCGAGCGCGTCACTCGCTTGCTCGGCGTGCCGCACGCGCCGCAGCCACTCGGGCGCGCGGGCGAGTTCGGCGAGCGCGCACGTGGTCGTGTAATCTGCTGCGGTGAAAGCGCCATAGAGATGATTGAGCTCGTCGCTGAGCTGGCGTCCCCGCAAACCGGACGCCGACAGCGCCTGAATCCAGCCTGGGCGATCGGGATCGGCCCACGGTTTTTTGCGCTGAATCTCGGTGACGAGCGCGTCGAGCCGGCGCGCGTGGCCACGGAACTCGTAAAATGCCGCGCCGATCCGCGGTAAATCTCGGACTTTGTGCCAATCGAGCCCGAGCTCGTCGAGCCTTCGCCGTGCATCGGGATGCATGGTGCTGGCCTTGTAGGCGACCAGCGTTTGCCCGAACTCCCTCACCACGGGGTCGCTCGGGTCCAAGTTGTAGCCGTGAACGAGGGCGATCTGCAGGCCCAGTGCGCTGACCTCGGCGAATAGATCCGCGCCCTGATGGCGCGCCGGCCAGCTCTCGACGTACCGTTCGACGATTGCTCGCAAGCGCGACTCACCTGCCGCTACCGCCTGTGGATTGAAGCCCGCCATCAACGTGCGGAGGCGCTTTTTCCAAGCGTCTCCGTCCTTGAACAGAATGCCGCGCGCGCCGGGCACGAAGCGATCCGCAAAGCGATGCGGCAGGGGCCGGCGCAGCGTGTGTGGACGCAGGCTGAGCAAAGCCTGAAAGTCACTCGGCTCGGCGGTCACGACGGCATCTCCGTAGCGAAAGACGCGCCCATACTGCTCGGTCAAGCGCAGCCAACCTGCGTCGCCCTGATCGCGCATGATTTGCTGGACTCTCGTCGAGCTAGCGCGGCCGAGCGGGCGTACGCGCGCTTTGAAGGTGCCTTCGCGCTGCAGGCGCCGGACGGCTTCGACGTCCACGCCGAGCGCTCGGGCGGCGCGGTCGGCATCGACGCTGCGCAAGGCATGCAGAATTCGCCCGGACCAGGCGTGAAAGTCCTCGAGCGTGTTGCCCTGGTTGTCCCAATAACCTTTCGAGACGACGAGCGCCGCAATGTAATAGAGGACCAAACTCAAGAGCTCGACCTCCAGCCGACAGCGCTCGAGATCGCAGAGCTCGGCGGACACTCCCTCCGCGCGCAGCACCGCCGTGAATTCTTCGAGCAAGCGTGGCAGGTGAGCGCGGCGGTCCGCGCTGCGCATGCCGATCACGGTGCAGTAGGTGAAGTCCCACAAGAGCGGCGCGGCGTTCACGGCTTCCCAGTCCGTGAACGTGACTTCGGGTACAGAATCATTCGGACTCGGCCAAGGGTTTGGCTCGGCTTCGTCGCGCGGATGCGCGTGGCGCGAGAGCTCGCCGGCATCGCGAAAGAGCATGTTGCCCGGCCGACAATCGCCGTGCACGAGCGTGATCGGCCGCTCGCGAAAGTAGCGTTCGAGAGCTTTCCACAAGTCCAAGTACCCAGCAGGCGGGGAGCCCGCGAGCGTGGCCACGAACGACGCGTAGTCCAGACCCGCGCGCGCCGGGATCCAACTCGTGCGCGGATCGCTCGCGGTACGGCCCACGAAGCTCGCATTCAGCCGCGCGACGTCGCTCAACACGGCGCGAATAGCTGGTAGCGGACAGCCGCGCCAATCAGCCGGGTTATGGCCCTCGACGTATTCGGTGGCCAGAAAGACGCGGTTGAATTGGGTCAGCGCTTCGGCGATGTGAGGTCGCGCAGTGCGAAGCGGAATTTTTCCGGCCAGGCGGCGATAGAAATCGATCTCGCGCGCGACGCCCGGCTCGACCGCGGCGCGCACGGCCTGCAACAGAAGCGGCATGCCGCGCCCGCTCTGGACCTTGACGAAGATCGGATGCACCACCGTGCCCTGGCTGCGTTGCACCACGACATCGACGATCGCCGCGGTGCGATCCTTGTCGGGCTCATTGACCATCGTCCCACGGCGCCTGACTTCGATCAGCGTGTCTGCAGTAGAGAAGACGCCGGCCTGGCGCAACAGCTCGAAGAATCGCGCGGGCTTCCGCTCGAGCTCGGTCAAATCCCGCGGGAAGCGTAGCTCTCGCTCGGGGTAGAGCCGAGCGAACTCGGTCTCGAGCCAAATGCTGCCCGCATAAAAAGGCGTCAGCAGTAGTCGTGCGGGCGAAGACGACGCGCTCAACGGCCTCTCCAGCTCGCGGGCCAGAAGGGAACGAATGCCGGTGTCCGCCGCTGGTACTCGCGATATGGCTGACCGAAGATCGCGATCAGCTTCGCCTCTTCGAGTGGCAAGGCGAAGCTCAGAAAGCCGACCGAGCACAGAAACCAGACGAGCAAGTCCAAAGACAGCGTGGGTCGGACCAGTACCGCCGCGAGCAAGTACATGTACATCGGGTGACGAACCAGGCCGTAGATCCCGGTCGTGAGCAGGACCGGCCGACTCGCTTCGGGCGAATCGACGAACGCGCCCATTTCGTCCGTGCGCTCGGCTGCGCCGAATAGCTGGCGTAGGCCGACGAAGCGAAAGGCGCCGTGGCGCGCCACGGTGCCCAAGCAAAGTAAGACGAAGCCAAACGACACGAGCTTGGCAGCCGAGTCGACACTCGAGCGCGTGACTCCCCAGATCGTCGCGAAGCTCGGCGCGAGATCCCATACCGTTACGCCCGTGGGCTGCCAAAACAAGACCACAGCCAACCAGGCCGC
>DASYCR010000099.1:0-3929 GCA_036500095.1 Polyangiaceae bacterium | reverse complement strand
CGGTTTTTGGTCGTGGGTGAAGAGCTCTCCGAGCCGCTCGAGTTGGTCAACGACGGCCCGCTCGACGGTATGTGGAACGAGCGCTTCAAACAGCGCGTGCGCGCAGTGATTCGAGGCCGGAGCCTGGGTGACGAGAGTTTCCAGGACACGGTGCGCAAAATGGTGGATTGCCGCGAGCTCGGCTTTCGAGACGGCGCACAAGCGATCAACTACGTGACGTCGCACGACGTCGGCGGCTTCGAGAACGAGCGGCTCACGTTGTTTCTGCAAAACAATTTCATTTTCCAAAAAGAAGAACGTATCAAGCTCGCGTTCGCGTGTTTGTTGGTTTCGGTCGGCGTGCCCATGATCTTCGCGGGTGAGGAGTTCGCCGACGAGCACGACTTGCCTGACGACGACGCCGACAAGCAGAGCGATCCGTTGGACTTTGCGCGCGTGTCCGACCCGTGGCGGCGGCGCGTGTTCGACTACGTGGCGGGCTTGGTGCGCTTGCGCATCGCCTGCCCGGCGCTCGCTACCAACGACACGACCTTCATCCACACGGATTTCACGAACGGCCGCCGAATCTTGGCCTGGATTCGCGGCGTCGCGGGGCGTGAAGATCCGGTCGTCGTCGTGGTGAACTTCTCCGACGTGCGCCCCGAGGGCGACGAGTACCGCGTCCCAAACTGGCCGAGCACCCCCGTCGGCCGTCACTGGCGCGAAGTCAGCCAATCTCGCGACGTGCCCGACGAATGGATCGCGCGCGAGCCGCTCTTTCCGTGGGAAGCGAAGATCTACGCGCTGTCGTGACGAAGGGTCGACGCTGCTCATTTGCACGAGCACCACGTGGCAACGCGCCTCGCTTTCTGTTGCAAAACTCGGCGATGGAGCCCAACGGAGTCGGTGCTCCGCTCGGGCGCGAGGTCGACTAGGCTAGTCCCCATTGCCGAGTCGAACCGCGGTTGGCGCGCGGTTTCAGAACGGGACACGCTAGATGTGTCCCTGCGCCGGAGGTCCCCATGTCCCAACCTGAACAAGATAAAACGAGCGCGCAAACGCCAGGCGAGCCACCTCCGCGCGCCGACTTGGCAAAGGGCGTCCCAGGCGCGGAGCCGCCGCTCGAAGCGCCGGCGCGGGTCGGCAAGCCCAAACAAACGGCGGCCGGTCCTCGTTCGATCTATGAAACGACTCACCACGGCATGCGCGAGATGGGCGCGGGACGCAGCCTGCGCACGCTGCTCGCGCTCAATCAAAAGGACGGCTTCGATTGTCCGAGTTGCGCCTGGCCCGATCCGGACGGCGAGCGTAAGACGGCCGAGTTCTGCGAGAACGGCGCGAAGGCCGTGGCGAGCGAAGCTACGCGCGAGCGCGTCACGCCGGATTTCTTCGCGGCGCACGCCATTTCCGAGCTGCTCACGCAGAGCGACTATTGGCTCGAGCGGCAAGGCCGCATCACGCAGCCGATGGTACGCCGCGCGGGCTCCGACCACTACGAGCCGATTGCATGGGCTGACGCGTTCAGCTTGATCGCGAGTGAGCTCAATGCGCTCGGCTCGCCGAATGAAGCAGCCTTTTACACTTCGGGTCGGGCGAGCAACGAGGCGGCTTTCCTGTACGGCCTATTCGCGCGCCAGTTCGGCACCAACAACCTGCCCGATTGCTCGAACATGTGCCACGAATCGAGCGGGCTCGGGCTGAGCGAAGCGGTGGGTATCGGCAAAGCAACCGTCAAAATCGAGGATTTCGCGGAGGCCGACGCCATCTTCGTGATCGGGCAAAACCCTGGTACCTGCCACCCGCGCATGCTGACCGAGTTGCAAAAGGCGGCGCGCAACGGCTGCAAGATCGTGAGCGTAAACCCGCTGCTCGAAACCGGGATGATCCGCTTCAAGAACCCACAAGAGCCGTTCAGCATGCTCGGGCCCGGCACGCCGATCGCCTGCCTGTTCCTGCCCGTGCGCGTCAACGGTGACGTCGCGCTCTTGAAGGGCATCATGAAGGAGATGCTGGCAGAAGATCGGCAGCGCGGCGGTAGCGTGCTCGCGCACGACTTCATCGCTCACCACACCGAGGGCTTCGACGCGCTCCGCGCCGATCTGGAAGCCGAGAGCTGGCAGACGATCGTGGCCGAGAGCGGCGTGTCGCGTGAGCTGATCCGCGAAGCGGCCGAAATCGCGATCGGCGCCGAGCGCATGATTTGCAGCTGGGCGATGGGCATCACTCAGCATGAAAATGGCGTCGCCAACGTGCAGAGTATCGCCAATTTTGCGCTGCTGCGCGGGCAGATCGGTCGCCGCGGCGCGGGGCTCTGCCCGGTGCGCGGGCACAGCAACGTGCAGGGGGATCGCACGGTCGGCATCTGGGAAAAGATGAGCCAGGAGTTTCTGACCGCGCTCGGCAAGGAGTTCAATTTCTCCCCGCCCGCAGAACACGGCGTCGACGCGGTGGGCACGGTCCGGGCGATGCACGCCGGCCAGGTCCGAGTGTTCGTGGGCCTGGGCGGCAATTTCTTGAGCGCCACGCCGGATACGCACTTCACCTCCGAGGCGTTGCAACGTTGCTCGCTCACCGTGCAAGTGTCGACCAAGCTCAATCGCGGGCATTTGATCACGGGCAAGCAAGCGCTGATTCTGCCGTGTCTCGGTCGCACCGAGCGCGATCTCCAAAAAGGCGGCTTGCAGTTCCTCACGGTGGAAAATACGACGGGCGTCGTGCACGCCTCACGTGGGGTGATCGAGCCGGCCTCCGAGCAGCTACTGAGTGAACCGGCAATCGTGGCGGGCGTCGCGCAGGCCACGCTCGGCGAGCGTTCCACGGTCGATTGGCAAACCATGATCGACGACTACGATCGCATTCGCGAGCACATCGAACACGTCGTGCCGGGCTTCACTCAGTACAACGTTCGCGTGCGCGATCCCGGCGGTTTTTACCTGCCGAACGGCCCACGCGAGGGTCGCTTCACCACGCCGTCGAAGCGCGCCCACTTCACCGTCCACCCCATCCCCAAACATGATCTTGGCGACGACAAGCTGCTACTCACGACGATTCGCAGCCACGACCAATTCAACACCACCGTGTACGGCGAAGGCGATCGCTACCGCGGCATCTCGCACGGTCGCCGCGTCGTGTTCGTGAATCCGGACGACATCAAGGCGCGGGGTTTTGCCGAGGGCGCCTTCGTGGACATCGTGAGTCATTACGGCCAAGAGCGTCGCCGCGCCGCGCACTTTCAGTTGGTGCCATACGCCATCCCGCGAGGCTGCGCCGCCGCGTACTTCCCCGAGACCAATGTGCTCGTGCCGGTGAACTCCGTGGCCAAGGGCAGCAATCAGCCCGCCTCGAAATCGATCGTGGTCACTCTGGAAGGATCGCCGTGAGCGACATGACTCAAGCTGGCTACGCCTCGCTCGACACGCGCGGCCCGCGCGTCGCGATCGCCCGGGTGCAAACCCTGCGCGCCGAGCCCGGCGTCCCGCTCGCCGTGCGCCCGGACGAGCTCAGCGTCGAAGAACCGCTCGAAATCCGGGTGGCCGGCGACGCGCTGGCCATCACGATGCGCACGCCGGGCCACGATCACGAGCTCGCCGCGGGCTTCTTGCTGGCCGAGGGACTCATCCGCTCACGCGCCGAGCTTGGGGGTATTGCGCACTGCGGCCGCCTCGTCGGCGAAGGCGCTCAGAACACGCTCGACGTACTCGCCGCGCCCGGCGTCACTCTCGACGTCGACGCGCTCGCGGGCACGCGCCGCGGGACGTTGACCACGGCCGCTTGCGGAGTCTGCGGGCGCAAACAGATCGACGATCTCGTGGCGCGCCTCGCGCCGGTCGCCGCGTGCGCGCCGTTTCAAACCGCGTTCATCGCGAACCTCGCGCACGAACTCCGCGCGCGCCAACCGAGCTTCGAGCGCACCGGCGGCTTGCACGCGGCCGGCATCGCGCACCCGGACG
>DASYCR010000098.1:0-1535 GCA_036500095.1 Polyangiaceae bacterium | reverse complement strand
AGCTCATGGGCGAACAAGCGATGGTTCACGTGGCGCAGCACGGCGACGTCTGGGTGGGGCTCCGGCGGGATGCCAGCCGCGCTGAGCGCACCGAGCGCACGTGGCGTGGGGCACCAGGCGCGCCCTAATAACCCTTCTGGGTGATTTATCGCAGACCCCACCAGAAGATCGTTCGGGCCCAGTAAGGCGCGCGAATCCCGACCGTATTCCGCTAGTTGCGCCGTGAGCTTCAAACGCGGCACATAGCTCGACCGCGTTTGCGCGAGCTCCAGCTCGGCGTCCAAATTCAGCACCCAAGCGAAGCGCGTCACGGCTCGCTCGGCGGTTTGCTCTCGGGCGCACGCTCCGCCCGAATCGTGGGCCGCCCCTTCGGCTCTGGCACGAAGGCCGCGAGCGCCGCGACGAACTCGGCGCTCATGCCCGCCCGCAGCCGCGCGCCCTCGGCGATGGGCGAGCCATGCATCACCCAAGGCGAGAGCGGCGGCGGCAATTCGGCCGCCCAGGTCTCGAACTCACAGTCGCCTGTCCAACGTGTGAACCAGCGCGTCGCGAAGCGCACGTGCGCGATTTCTTCTTTGGCGATGCGCTCTTGAATCTCGGCGCCGCGCTCGTCCCCGACGAGGCGAAAGCGCGCCGCGAAATCGCCCGCGTATTCCAGGTTCGCGGCTTCGAGGCCCATGCCCATCACCGACACGAACGCGAGCTTGGTTTGACAGGCAGGCACGCGCTTCCAAAACCAATCTCGAACGCCGAAATCTCCCAGCTTCGAACCGAGCGCCTCGATGTGCTCGCGATAAAGATTCATGTGCCGGATCTCGTCCAGGCAAATGCCGAGCAAGCCTTTGCGGAACTCGAGCTCCGCGTCGGCGAATGCGAGCAGCGCCCAGCACATCAGCTCGGCCGCCTGTAGCTCATGATGAAAAAAAGCATGCAGCGCGCGGGCGCGGTAATGCGGCTCTTTCAGCGCCTCGAGCTTGGGCGTGCGCTCACCACGCCGCGCCGTGCGAAGCTCGCTCGGGCGCCCCGGCGCGGTCAAGCGCGCGGGCACGGCATTCGCGCGAAACACCGTCGGCGGCGCGGGCGGCGCGATTTTCACGCTCAGCGCCGTGCTGAGCACGTACTGCTCCGCCCAAGCTTCGACGTCGGCGAGCGCGGGCAAATCAGGAGGGCGTTCCGGCACGGCGCCCGAGTTTTACGACAAATCTCGGCGGCTGTGGAGCGGCGAGCGGCGGCTGCCACAGGCGCTAGCCCCCGAGCGCACTCCGTGACACACCCCCCTCCCCGATGCCTGACGTTCCGCCACTGTTTGCTTGTTTGCCGCCCCCTGGCGCTGATGCCGACGCGGCGTTGGCGGGCTTTCTTCGCTACGCAGCGCAAGCAGGGCTCACGCTGTACCCGCACCAAGAAGAAGCGATCTTGGCCGTGATGAGCGACAGCAATGTCATCGTGCACACGCCGACTGGCTCGGGCAAATCCTTGATCGCGTCGGCCGTGCACTTCAAGGCGATCGCCGAGGGACGCCGCTCGTTTTACAC
>DASYCR010000097.1:0-6901 GCA_036500095.1 Polyangiaceae bacterium | reverse complement strand
GAGCGGACCGAGCACGTAGAACGGCGCGCCGTGACAGAGCTGCCGTTCGAGCTTCATGTTGTATTCGATCTGATCGAACGGGACGTGTCCGGGGCCCTCGATCATCACCTGGCAGCCCTTGCGCCAAGCGCGCTCGGTGAGCTCGCCGAGCGTCGAGAGCTCACGCAGCTGCGCGTCGTCACTAGCGTCCGCGAGCCCGCCGGGACGCAGGCCGTCACCGAGCGAGAAGGAGACGTCGTACTCGCGCATGATATCGCAGACTTCGTCGAAGTGCGTGTACATCGGGTTTTGCTTGCCGTGCACGAGCATCCACTTTGCGAGCAGCGAGCCGCCGCGGCTGACGATGCCGATCAGTCGCTTTTGCACGAACGGCAAATGCTCGCGCAAGACGCCCGCGTGGATCGTAAAGTAGTCCACGCCTTGCTTGGCTTGCTCGAGCAAGCTCTTCATGATGATCGCTTCGGTCAGGTCTTCGATTTTGCGACCGATGATCATCGAGTAGATCGGCACGGTGCCGATCGGCACGCGCGAGTTCTTGATGATCGCGGTGCGGCACTCGTCGAGGTTGCCGCCGGTCGACAGATCCATCACCGTGTCGGCGCCCCAGCGCTCGGCCCACTTGAGCTTCTCCACCTCTTCGTCCGTGCTGGAGGAAACGGGCGAAGCGCCCATGTTGGCGTTGATTTTGGTCTTGCTCGCGCGGCCGATGCACATCGGCTCTAGCGCGTAAGCGAGGTGCACGACGTTGGCCGGAATGATCATGCGGCCGTCGGCGACCTCGCGGCGCACTTGCTCCGGGCTCAAGTGCGGCTCGCGCTCGGAGACGCGCCGCATTTCCGGCGTCACGCTGCCGAGCCGCGCGTGTTCGAGCTGCGTCTTTGCAATGAAGCCCGCCGGCGCGGTCGCGCGATCGCCCGTGCGCTCGAAGCCCGCCGGCAAAAAATCCCACGCGGTCTTGTCGCTCGGCTTGGGCATGCCCGGCGTGTCGGGCGACGAGAACGCGAGCGGCCCGCCGATGTCCGGCGCGTTCGCAAACGAGCCCGGGTTCGTGCCGTCGCGCGCACTCGACGGATTCGGAGCACCACGGAGCGGCAGGTTGTTCATCGTCATCGGCTTCTCCCTTTTTTCGAGGAAAGTGCCGGCTTGCGACGACGCTTCCCTACGCCGGTTCTAACCGGATCAGGTTCTACGGGTGCATCTCAGCGGGCCATGTGGCCTGCGCCCCGAGCGAGCCCCCACCCTAACAGAAAGGCCGAGCCTATGCCATGGTGCCGACGGCATGGGCCTGCCCGAAATTAGCCGCGAACTCTCGCGTCGCGTCGCAGCGCTCTCGTTCAAACCGCCCGTCGCATATCTCTACAACCCGCTCGAGTACGCGCGCGCGCCGCACGAAGCCTATTTGAAGCGTTACGGCGCCGGTCCCAAACGCGTCCTGCTCGTGGGCATGAATCCAGGGCCGTTCGGCATGGCGCAAACGGGCGTGCCCTTCGGCGACGTGAGCATGGTGCGCGATTTCTTGGGCATCACGGGCGCCGTCGGCAAACCGAAGCGCGAGCATCCGAAGCGGCTGGTGAGCGGCTTCGCCTGCACACGCGGTGAAGTGAGCGGCACGCGCCTGTGGGGCTTCGCCAAAGAGCGCTTCAAGACCGCTGAACGCTTCTTCAAAGACTTCTTCGTCACCAACTATTGCCCGCTCGTGTTCATGGAAGCCGGCGGCAAGAATCTGACCCCGGACAAACTCGCGCGCGCGGAGCAGGGCGAGCTGTTCGCCGCCTGTGACGACGCGTTACGGAAGATCGTGCGCGAGCTCGAGCCGCGCTTCGTGATCGGCGTGGGAGCGTTCGCCGAATCGCGCGCGCGCGCAGCGCTCAGCGAGTCGAGCGCAAAGCTCGGCTGTATCTTGCATCCGAGCCCGGCGAGCCCCAAAGCGAATCGGGGGTGGGCGGCGATCGCGGAGCAAGAGCTCCACGCGCTGGGTGCGCTGTGAGCTTCACGACGCTCGTGCCGCCGCGGCTTCGGCCGTTGCTAGTCGCTTTGCTGCTGTTGCTGACCGAGGCGCTGCTGCTGCGCGCGCGCTACGCGCCGCCCGCGCCGCTCGACGCGCGCGCGCCCGCCACGGCATTCTCGGCCGAGCGCGCGATCGCGATGCTGTCGCGCGTACTCGGCGATCAAGCCCCGCATCCGACGGGTAGCCCGGCCAACGATCGCGTGCGCGAGCGGCTCATGAAGGAGCTCACGAACGTCGGCCTGACCGTCGAGGACCGCAGCGGCACGACCTGCGGCGTCTGGGGATTTTGCGCGAACGTGCACGATCTCGTCGGCGTCGTGCCCGGCAGTGAGTCGCGCGCGCAAAGCGGCGCGTTGATGCTCGCCGCGCACTACGACTCCGTCGCGGCCGGGCCGGGCGCCGCCGACGACGGCGCGGGCGTCGCGACGCTGCTCGAGATCGCGCGCGCTCTGCAGCAAGCTCCGGCCAAACACACCGTGCTCTTTCTCTTCACCGACGGCGAGGAACTCGGTGGTCTCGGCGCGCGCTTGTTCGTCGAGCGCTTCAGCGGACTCCGCGACATTTCCGCGGTGATCAACGTGGAGGCGCGCGGCACCAGCGGACCGGGCATCCTGTTCGAGACGAGCGAGCCGAACGGCGAGCTCATCGCGCGCTACGCGAGCACGGCCTCGCACCCGCTCTCGAACTCGGCCGCGTACACCGTGTACAAGGCGCTGCCGAACGACACCGATCTCACCATCTTCCGTCAGCACGGCTTGTCCGGCTATAACTTCGCGTTCATCGGCGGACCGGCGCGCTACCACACGGCGATCGACGACCTCGCGCACCTCGACGCGCGTAGCGTGCAAAGCGAGGGCAGCGCGGCGCTCGCTCTGCTGCGCGCCGTCGACGCCAACGTCCCCGCGGTCACCGGCGAGAACGCGGTGTGGTTCGACGTCTTCGGCTTCACGGTCGTGCGCTGGTCACAGCGTGACAACCTCGGGCTCTGGATGTTCACGGCGATCTTGCTAACCATAGCGCTTCGACTGGGCTGGCAGGCGCGGGTACTGAGCGCGGCGCGGCTCGGGCTCGCGCTGACGCGTCTTCCACTCACGCTCGTGCTGGCCGTGATTTTTGGGTTCTTGCTGATGGCCGGCACGGCTCGGGCAGCTCCGGCCAATTGGATCGCGTCACCCGCGTGTCTCGAGCTGTGTTGCTTGCTGGCTACGCTGAGCGCGCTCGCGCTAACCGCTGCTCTGATCCCCTCGCAGGACGACGCGCTTGCGAGCTTGAACGCGGACGCCATCTGGTGGACGGCTCTCTCGATCTTCACCTCTCTGCGTGCGCCGGGCACCTGTTACCTGTTCTTGCTCCCCGCGCTGTGCACGGTCCTCGCGGCACAGTTGACGACTTTTCCGCGCTTTGCGCCGCTTGCGGCGTGGCTACGCGTCACGCTCGTCGCGCTGACGGCGGCGCTCTGGTTCCCAGCGCTGTACTTTGTGTACGATGCGATCGGCATCAATTTGCCCTGGCTCGAGACGTCCGCGCTCGCGCTCGCGCTCTCTCCACTAGCCGCGCTCGTTCCGACTTTCGAGCGACGTCCGTATCGAATCGTCGCGGTCTGCGCCGGGGCGACGTTGATCTGCGCGCTCGTCGCGCAATGGGTCGCGCCATTTTCCGCCGACGCCCCGCAGCGCGAGAGCCTCGCCTATCACCTCGACGCCGACAGCGGCCAGGCGCGCTTCCTGGTCGACGCCAGCGGAGGGTTTGTCTCGGACGCGCTCCGTCGCGCGGGTTCATTCGCTGCGAGCGAGATCGATCCGTACCCCTGGTTCGGCGGCTGGGGGCGCAAGGCGCTCGCGGGTCCCGCGCCTGTGATCGCGCTAGCGCCGCCGATCGCGACCGTGCTCGAGAGCACGACCAGCGGCGCGGAGCGACGCGTGCTCCTGCACATCAGCTCGCCGCGCGGAGCCGTCGCCGTGAGCCTCGGTTGGAAAACGACAGCGACGCACGTCAAGCTCGACGGGGTTCAGGTGCTTCCGTGGCGGCAAGGAGACGCCTGGGTCGTCACGCGCTGCGGAGATACCGTGGCGGGCGCGGACGTCGAGCTCACGGTCGCCGCGGGCGCGCCGCTCGACGCCCTGGTCTTCGACCACGCGCTCGAGCTACCCAGCGTGGCGGCCCCGTTGCGCGCGGCGCGCGGCGCGCTCGGCACCGCTTCCCAGAGCGGCGACGACACCGTCGTCAGCCGCGCCGTGCGTTTGTAATTGGCGAGGGCAGGCACTAGGCTCCGCGCCCGATGCTGCTGTTACTACCAAGCTTCACCTGGTCTTGGGGACCCGCATTTCTGCACTTGCCGAGCAAGTACGTCGTGATTGCGCTCGGCGCGATCGGCGCGCTGATGGCGCTCTACGGCGCGGCCCGCAAAGAAGGCGAACAAATCACGACCGGCATCGCGTTCCTGGTCGGTGCAGGCGCGCTGCACGCGTTCGCGGGCCCCACGGTCGAGCTGCGCTACTACAGCATGCTGTTCGTGGTCGTGTTCCTCGGCGGGCACGCGCTGCTCAACTGGCAGATCAAGCGCGGCGGCGGCGGCCCCGAAGCCGCGGGAGATTTCATCGTCTACGGTGTGGTCGGTGTGCTGGTCGGCGCGCGGCTCGGCCACGTGCTGTTTTACGATCTGCAGCACGCGATCGACGACCCGATGTGGATCTTCAAGATCTGGACCGGCGGGCTCGCGAGCCACGGCGCCGTGGCCGGTCTGATCGTCGCGATGTACCTGTTCACCAAGAAACGCGGAGTGCCGTTCTTGGAGGGGGCGGATCGCTTTGCTTTTGCGGCGGCTCTAGGCGCCACCACCGTGCGCTTGGGCAATCTGCTCAACTCCGAAATCGTGGGCCGGATCGTGCCGGATCAAAGCTGGGGCATTCGCTTCCCGCTCTACGATCACGTCCCTCCGCCCCAGCAAGCGCCTCTGCGCTATCCGAGCCAGCTGTACGAGATCGCGCTCGGCCTGTTCGTGATGCTCGTGCTCTACATCGCCGATCGGCGCTGGGGTGAAAAGCGCCCACGTGGCGCGCTCATCTCGCTCTTCTTCGCGGTGTATTTCACGGGCCGGCTATTCACCGAATTTTATAAAGAGATCGAGGCGCTCTCGCCCGACTCCACCTTCTCGATGGGCCAATACTTGAGCATTTTACCGGCCTTGCTCGGCTGGTACGGCTTGTATTGGAGCTTCAAGCACCGCTTGCCCGCCGGTTGGCACGACGGCACGGGCCCCTCAGCAGACGACGAGGATGAAGACGAGGACGAAGACGACAAACCTCGTACCGCGCGCACCAAAGCCAAGGCCAAGGCCCAAGACGAGGACGAGGACGGCGAGGAGGACGAGGACGAAGACGAGCGCGACTCGAGCCCCGATTCCGACGAGGACACGGAAGAAGAGGACGAAGACGAAGAACGTGCGTCGCCCTCCGCAAAAAACAAAGACGACAAGCCTGCTTCCGCCGATCCGGACGTGGACTCCGAGTTCGAAGACGGCAAGCTGAAAAAAGTGCCGCGCACTCCGGGTTCAGAGGACTGAGCGGCGCGCGCGGCGGTCGACGTGCGACGCGCGCTCTTTACTGCCCGCGCCAAAACGGCGGAAAGTCCGGGCCTAGCTGGCGCAGGCTGATCGCGGCGTCGTCCACGTACACTTTGGCCTGCCCCGAGTTGAGCGCCTCGGCTGCGCTCCCGGCGCTCCATTGCACGTACGAGCTCGGCGCGCTCGGCCCCTGAATGTCATAGAGCAGCGCGCCGTCCTGCCAAAGCGTGAGCCGACCCGAGTCGTCATCGACGGCGCGTAGAAACGCCTCCACCTGAAACCAGCGACCGAGTGGGATCGGCAGCGGCGCGATCGGATCCACCTGAGTGCCGGCCGTCGCTTGCGAGTCCGAGGTGTGATGAAAAACCCGAATCTGGACGTCACTTGCCT
Source organism: Polyangiaceae bacterium (assembly GCA_036500095.1). Taxonomy (GTDB): domain Bacteria; phylum Myxococcota_A; class Polyangia; order Polyangiales; family Polyangiaceae; genus PMG-095. The sequence continues at coordinate 941 of DASYCR010000097.1, read as the reverse complement.
GCGGCGTCAGATCGACGTCCCAGAGTTCGACGTCCATCGCGCCGGCGTCTGCGGGTGTGCGCGAGCGAAACTTGAAGATCAACCAGTAGTCCGCGCTGGCGATGGCCGCCGGCACGTAATACCAGGCGCTGTAGTACGCGCTCTCCGGTAAATCTCCCGTGCGCAGCAGCATCGCGGCCGACGTCGCGCCGGCGCTCGCGGTCGCAGCCGTGGCGTCGAGCGCGAAGCGACCGCTGCGAGCTTGCACCGTATCGACAGCGAGCGCTCCACCGTCTTGGAGCCACTCGCTGTAGGAGCCCTGTTGCCAGTCGGACAAGGTCCCGGTTTCGTGGTCGGTCCACCAAAGGATGTCCGGATCACGCCCGAGATCGACTGGCTTCGCCGTGCACGCGCAGAGACCGAGCAGCGCCAGCGCCGCGCCGCTGACATGGCGAACCACACGGGAGTCGAGCCGAACGCGCACCGGACAAGCATACGTCGCGGATCGCGAACACGCGAGCGCGCGTACGCCCTTTTTCGAGCGGGGCGAAAGCGCCTACTGCGCGAGCACGCGCTCGGCTTTGGCTTGAAAATGTCCGCTCGGGTAACGCGCCAAGTAACGCGTGGCCAGCTGCTTTGCGCGGCCATCGCCGCGCGCGAGTGAGACGTCGATCGACAAAGCGAGCGCTTCTTCCGCGAGCGCGCCGTGCGGATAGCGGCGCGCGTAGTCGTCGAGCAACTTGGCGGCGAGCCCGGGATCGCCACTGCTCCGGAGCGCCTTGGCCGCACCGTACACCAGCGTCGCCTCACTGAGGGCATTCGTGTCCGCCGTGACATGCGCGTCTCGTTCGGCGGAAGCGCGCCGTGCGTCCGGCGCGGCGCCCACCGCGGGCGGCGCCGGCTCGACCGCGACGTCATTGGCAGCAGCCGCGGCCGGCGCAGCAGGTTCCGAGTCAGGCGCT
>DASYCR010000096.1:0-3758 GCA_036500095.1 Polyangiaceae bacterium | reverse complement strand
TGTTCGTCGAACCGCGCGAGCTGAGCGAGCTCGGCAACCGCTTGCGCCTGGCCGAGGCCGAGGCCGCGCGCGAGGAAGCGCGCGTGCTCGGCTTGCTTTCGACGCACGTCGGCGAGCTGGCAGATCCGTGTGAAGAGGCTTTTTTCGCGTGCATCGTCGCGGATCTGTGCCGCGCAGCGGCGCGCTGGGCCGCCGAAACGCACTCGATCGTAATCGAGCTCGACGCAGAACCCGTGCTCGATCTGAAGCGCTCACGTCACCCGTTGCTCTTGCTCGGCGAGGGCGCGGTGGTCGCGAACGACATCCGTCTCCCCGAGCACGGCGCGCTGATCATTTCCGGACCAAACGCCGGTGGCAAGACGGTCGCGCTCAAGACGCTCGGCCTGGTGGCGTGGATGGCGCGCGCGGGCTTGCCGGTGCCCGTGGAGGCCGAATCACGGCTCGGATTTTTCGAGCCGGTGCTGTGCGACATCGGCGACGAGCAATCGATCGCGCGCTCGCTCTCCACGTTCAGCGCGCACGTGCAAAGCCTGGCCCGCATCGTGAGCGCCGCCGGTCCGAGCGCGCTCGTGCTGCTCGACGAAGTCGCCGCGGGCACGGATCCGGAAGAAGGCGCGGCGCTCGCAGCGGCGGTCCTCGAGGCGCTCGTCGAGCGCGGAGCCAGCGTCGCGGTCACCACGCACTACGAGCGGCTGAAGGAGCTCGCGGCCGAGCACCCGCGTTTCGAAAACGCCTCCGTCGGTTTCGATTTCGAGACCATGGCCCCCACCTTTCGACTCCTGCTCGGCGCGGCCGGGGCCTCCAGCGCGCTGGCCGTCGCCGCTCGGCACGGGCTCTCCGAGCAGATTCTACGGCGCGCGCACGCGCTCCTGCCCCAGCACGCCGTCGATCGCGAACACATGCTGCGCGAAATCGGTGGCGAACGCGCTGCGCTCGAGCGGCTGCGCGCGGAGGCGGAGCTCGACCGCACTCGGCAGCGCGAACTCGTCGCGGAGCTCGAGGCCGAGCGCCACGCGTTTCGTCAGCAAGCCGCGCGCGAAGCCGATCGGGAGGTCGCCGAGCTGCGCGCCAGCGTGCGCAGCGCGCGCAAGGAGCTCGAGACCATCCGCAAAGAGCTGAAAAAGAGCGGCGAGAACCGCGCGGAGCTGCGCGAACTCGAGCGCGGAGTGAGCCGCATCGCCGCCCAAGTCGCGATCGGCAGCCCGCTGGTCGCGCGGGACGACCCTCCGCCGCGAGCCGCTGACGGCCCAGCGCAGGCGATCGTGCTTCGGGTCGGACAAACGGTTCGGCATCGCACGCTCGGCACCCAAGGTGAGCTGCTGGAACTCGTCGACGCCCATACCGCGCGCGTGTTGCTCGGTCAGATGAAGCTCACCGTCAAAGTGAGCGAGCTCGTCGTGCTCGGCGGCGGCAGCGCGAAATCAGTTGTGAATACCAAGCGCAAGCCGCGCTCCGCGACATTGCCGAAACCTTTGGCTCAGGCGCACCGCTCGCAGGACAACACGCTCGATCTGCGCGGAGAACGCGCGGAAGCAGCTGAAACCCTGGTCGACGCATTCATCGATCGCATGCTGGGCGGCGGAGAACCGGTCGGCTTCGTGCTCCACGGACACGGTACTGGGGCACTCAAAGCATTGGTGCGCGAACAGCTCGGAAGATCGAGCTATATCGAGCACTCACGCCCCGCGGAGCCCGACGAAGGGGGCGACGCGTTCACGGTCTTCTGGCTTCGCGATTGACGCGGACAGCGCGATTTTGCGCTAGCCTGCGCCCCGTCCATGTCCGAGCCCACTGTCGCACCGGCGTCGCACGCGCCGGCGTCCCGCACGAAGATGGTCGCACCATCGAGCCCGAGCAACCCAGAGCCCGACACCCACGGTGAGGGCCACGCAAACGATCGCATGATGAAACTCGCACTCGGCGCGCTGGGCGTCGTGTACGGCGACATCGGCACGAGCCCCTTGTACTCGGTGCGTGAATGCTTCCTTGGCGAGCACTCACTCGAGGCCAATCACCCGAACATCCTCGGCGTGCTCTCGCTCATCTCTTGGTCGCTGATCATCATGGTCACGTTCAAGTACATTGCGTACGTGCTGCGCGCCGACAACAAGGGCGAGGGCGGCATTCTGGCGCTGATGGCGCTCTCCAGCTCGAGCCTCCGCCGCTCGAACAAGTATCTAATCCTGATTTTCTTGGGCGTGTTCGGCTCCGCCTTGCTGTACGGCGACGGCATGATCACGCCGGCCATCTCCGTGCTCTCCGCGGTCGAGGGTATCGAGGTCGCGGCGCCCAGCATGGAGCGTTGGGTCGTGCCGCTCACGATCGCCATTCTGATCGGCCTATTCATGGCGCAAAAGCGGGGCACGGGCGGGATCGGCGCCATCTTCGGACCGGTCACGCTGGTCTGGTTCGGTGCGATCGGCGCGCTCGGGGTGAGCCACATCATTCATTACCCGCACGTGCTGATGGCGATCAGCCCGAGCTACGGCGTCAAATTTCTGATAACGCACGGTCGACCCGGCCTGCTGGTGCTGGGCGGTGTGTTCCTGGCCGTGACCGGCGGCGAGGCGCTCTACGCGGACCTCGGGCATTTCGGGCGCAAACCGATCCGTTTGGCCTGGTTCTCAGTCGTGTTACCAGCGCTACTCATGAACTACTTCGGGCAGGGCGCGCTCTTGATGCGCCGTCCCGAGGCGATCGAAAATCCGTTTTTCCGCATGGTGCCCGCTTGGGGCCTCTATCCGATGGTCGCGCTCTCCACGGCGGCCACCGTAATCGCTTCCCAAGCGTTGATCTCCGGCGTGTATTCGCTCACGAGCCAGGCGACCATGCTCGGCTTTCTGCCGCGCTTCGCGATCCGCCACACCTCCGCTCACGAGCGCGGGCAAATCTACATCCCGAGCGTCAACTACGCGCTGATGCTCGCGGCCATCGGCCTGGTCCTGGGCTTCAAATCGTCGAGTGCGCTGGCCGCTGCCTACGGCATCGCCGTCACGCTCACGATGGTGATCACGACCATCTTGGCGTTCTTCCTGGTGCGCTACGGCTGGGGCTGGCCGTACTGGAAGGCTATCCCGCTCAGCCTGTTGTTCTTCGTGCCGGAGATGTTCTTCGTCGGCGCAAACACGGCGAAGATCGAGCACGGCGGCTGGTTTCCGCTGGTGATCGGCGCGGCCATCTTCACGCTGATGGTGACCTGGAAACGCGGACGCGAGATCCTATCCGAGCGCTTTCGCGAACAGATGCTGCCGCTCGTGGATTTCTACGACGTGATCGCGGTCGAGATGCCCGCGCGCGTGCCAGGCACGGCCGTGTTCATGACCAGCGTGCGAGACGGCACACCGCCCGCGCTCTTGCACAACTTCTTGCACAATCGCGTGCTGCATCAGCACATCGTGCTGCTCACGATCATGACGGCGGACGCCGCGCGCGTGGCGGAATCCGAGCGCTTCAAGCTCGAAACGCTGGAGCACGGCTTCTGTCGCATCGTCGCGCACTACGGCTTCATGGAACAGCCGGACGCGCCGAAGCTCCTGATCGACGCCGGGTTGATCCACACCGTCGAGCACACGACGTTCTTCCTCGGGCGCGAGAACCTGGTCGCCACGCGTCGTCCCGGGATGGCTCGCTGGCGTGTGAGCTTGTTCGCGTTCATGTCGCGCAACGCACAACCGGCGACCAAGTTCTTCAACATCCCGGCCGATCGCGTGATGGAGATCGGCGCACAAATCGAGCTCTAGCTCGCGGCCGGCTCGGCG
>DASYCR010000095.1:0-3362 GCA_036500095.1 Polyangiaceae bacterium | reverse complement strand
CGTCCTCCTTGCCGGTGCACCACCCTCATCGAGGTGCATCACCATCGTATTGCTCGAAACGGTCACTCATTTTCTCCCGAGCGTGCGCGCGCCTGCGTCCTCGACGCGAGCGCCCTTCTCCTCTAATGCCGGGGCGCGGATAGCGATGTAGCGTGGACTCTCGCACGCTGGCAACGGCCGTTCTGTGAACTTTTTTAGGCTGAAGACGCGGTTGCTGGCGGCAACTCGGTTTCACAATACTTTTGCAGCGTTGCGCGGCGGCGCCCGTTTTTGCCCCGATCCCTCTTCAGGAGCCAGTTCTCTCCTTTCGTGCGCTTCGCCGGGCTCAGCGCCTCGCAAAGCTCGAGAGTCGACCGAGAGTGCGCTCGCCGCGGACCAACTGAGAATCAGGCAGGTATCCGCCGAGCAGGAGCGCGATCATCAGCAGCGAGAACCACTTCACTGGGCCGAACATCAAGCCGATCATCACGTGCATCACTACGAAGCCGCACAGCGCGAACGGTCGGGTGCGGCGCCAGCCGAGCCAGAGCGGAGCGAGGCCCTCCAGCGCTACGATCGTGAGCTGCAACAAATGCCAAACCGCGAGCGGCGTGACGAGCGCGAGCAGCCAGGCGAAGTAGGTTTGGTAGCTGTCGTGGACGTGGGTCCAGAGCACGTAGGGTTCGCGCAGCCAGTCGCCCCGCGCCTTGAAGACGGCCGAGCAGCCATAAAATATCGGCAGGAAAAGCTGGATGAAGCAAAGAGCGCCCGAGCGTACGAGTTCGGGCGCATCCGCGTCGGGCTCACGCCGCCGTGCGAGCAGCGCATCGACGCTGTAGCGCGTGCCGGCCGAGCTGAAAAATAGAGCGAAGGCGAGCGTCGGTGTCAGCTTCGTGACCGTGAACGCCGCCAAGCGGTCGCTGAGCGCGATCCAGGCCACGAGCAGCGCGAACGCGAGCGCGGCGAGGCGCGTGCGGTAGCCGAGTGACAAACAAATGCCCGCGAGCACGGTGAGGGCCGCGAGCAGCCACGCGGCCGTGTCGGGCAGCGGGGGCAGGTACAGGGGTTGGCGCCAGTCGTCGTGGCCGAGATCAGGAACGTGAAAGCCCGTTTCGCCGAGCAGCTCGTCGGCGTGAAGTAGCCGCCCCGACAAGAAACCGAGCGCGGCGAGCGGAAACAGGAAGCGCACGAGCTCGAGCCGCGAGAGTCGCTGTGGCCGCGCGAGCCAGCGTCGGAAGAGCGACCAGAAAATCACTGCCCGAGCTCACGGCAGCTGGTTTCGCGCTGCGATTCGGGCGTGTAGTACACGTGCTTGACGTAGCTCTCGGGAAAGCTCGCGAGCGGCTGATGTCGAAAGCGCGGCACGGGGCTGCCGGGTTCACCGAGCGGTATGTGGACACTCGAGAAACGCACGCCGCCGATCGGGCTGGCAGTGAGCCCGTGGCTACGAGCCGCGAGCGAGGCCTCGTTGTAACGAACGATCAGGTAGCCGGCGAGCGCTCGCATCGTCGTGCGATCGCCGTGGTAGAACTGCAGCGTTCGAAAAAACCGATTCTCCTTCTCGCCGTCATCAATCGGAAAGTACGGCCGGAGCTCGAGTTCGACGAACTTCTGCCGCTGACAGTCATAGCCCTCCGCTCGATATTCGAGCACGACCTTGTCCATGTACGGAAACAGCGCCGCGATCTGCGTGAAGAATCGGAGCGGGCGTGGGATGTCCTCGACCCAACGCGCCGCGCTCGCGTCGCCGAACAGCGCGCAGAAAAATGCGGCGCTGAGCAAGATCAAGACGTTCGCAAGCCAGCTCGGCAGCCAGGAGTCGATCACGCGTTCTCGAGGCTTGGGTTCGCCTTTCACGCGCGCGGCGACGTCATGTCGGTCTGGACCGGGAGGCATAGAGCCGTTCGGGATGCTGGCACGAGGCGCATCGATAAATCGCGAGGCAAATGGCATCGACCGCAGATTGCCCAGGAATCGAGCCTTCCCGACGCTTGCTCCGCCGCCGAGGCCCGGCGTACGCTCAGCGCTCCGCCCGGCGTCAAATCGCCCCCTTCACGAGCCATGACCCGCGAGCACGCGAACAACCTCAAAGTTTTTGCCGGGGCGTCTCATCCGGAGCTGGCGCACGAGATCTGCGTCGAGCTCGGGATCCCGCTCGGGCGCTCGCACACGACGCGCTTTTCGAACGAGAACCTGAAGGTCAAAATCGAAGAGAACGTGCGCGAGCAGGACGTGTTCGTGGTGCAAACCTCTTGCTCGCCGCTGTCCGAGCACATCGTCGAGCTCTTGATCATGCTGGATGCGCTGCGCCATTCTTCAGCGCAGCGCGTGACGGCCGTGATTCCGTATTTTCCCTACGCGCGCAGCGACAAAAAGGACGAACCGCGCATTTCAATCGCCGCCCGGTTGATGGCCGACTTGCTGGTGACCGCGGGAGCGGATCGCGTGCTCACGGTCGACCTGCATTCCCCGCAGATCCACGGCTTCTTTTCGGTGCCCGCCGATCAACTGACCGGCGTGCCGGCGCTCTGTGAGCGGCTGCGCGCCGATGATCTGTCGAACACCGTGGTGGTGGCGGCCGACGTGGGGGAGGCGAAGGACGCGGGCCGCTTCGCGAAAGAGCTCGACTTGCCGTTGGCGTTCATCGACAAGCGGCGGCACGGCGACGACGAAGACGCGCAGCCGGCGCATGTGATCGGCGATATTTCCGGCAAAGACTGCCTGCTCGTCGACGACGAGATCGCGACCGGAGGCACGCTGCTCAAGGCGGCGGATTTCTTGCTCGCGCACGGCGCGCGCTCGGTGTCGGCGGCCGTCGTGCATGCGGTGCTGTCCGGGCGCGCCATCGAGCGTCTGCGCGCGAGTCCGTTGAAGCGCTTGCTCGTGACCAACACCATTCCGATCCCAGTCCCGAGCCGCTCCGCTCAAATCGAAATTCTTTCGCTCGCGCCGCTGCTCGCGACCGCGATCGCTCATATTCACGATGGGCGCTCGGTGTCAGAGCTGTTTTGATGCCGACGGGTCACGTGCAACTTGCGCGAGTGACGACAGTGTTAGAATGCCCTGAGTGCCGATGACCCAGAAGTCGCTCGCGCTCGTCAGCTCAGCCGATGGTTGGCGCGCGGCGCGGGGCGGGGTGCGGCGCACCTTGCTGATTTGTCCGCCGTTTCAGCATACGCGCGTGGCGCCGCTCAGTACCGTACTCTTGGCGACGTTCTTGCGCGCGCACGGACTCGAGTGCCGTGAAGCGCACCTGCACTTCGAGCTCGCACGCTTGCTCGGCACCGAGCGCTACCTTGCGGTGGCCAGCGACGAGGGGAGCACCGCGGGTGAGCTGCTCTTTGCCGAAGGGCTTCACGGTGAACTCTTGGCGGAGAGCGCGC
>DASYCR010000094.1:0-3603 GCA_036500095.1 Polyangiaceae bacterium | reverse complement strand
GGGCGAATACGAAGCGCTGGGCAACGGGCGCGCGCTAGTTGAGGGCAAGCGCGCGAGCGTCCATGAAGCGGTTTTGCATGGTTTGCAGCGCGCGCAAAAGTCTCTGCCTGCTTGGTTGCTGTACGATGACGAGGGCTCACGGCTCTATCAGCAGATCACACAGCTCCCTGAATACTATCCGTGGCGCGCGGAGCGGCAGATCTTCGCCGATCACGGCCGCGCGATCATCGCGGCCGCAGCGCGCGAGTGGCGTGGCCCCCTGCGCTTGGCCGAGCTCGGCGCGGGCGACGCGGAAAAATCGGAGCTCCTGCTGGAAGCGCTGATCGAGCGGCAAGGTAGTGCATCGTTCATGCCGATCGACGTCTCGAGCGCCGCGCTGGAGGTGGCGCGCGCGCGCCTCGCTCGCCAACAATCGCGCGTCAGCGTGCGCCCCTTCGTCGGCCGACACGAGCAGGCGTTTCGCGCCATTCGCGAGCTGGGTCAGCGGAAACTGGTGCTGTTCATCGGCAGCTCGATTGCCAACTACGAGGACCACGAAGCGCGCAAGCTGCTATGCGGGCTGCGCGCGCACGTCGACCCTGGGGACGCTCTATTGCTCGGCACGGATCTCCAGCAGGATCCCGCACTGCTCGTACCCGCGTACGATGACGCGCAGGGCGTCACTGCCCAATTCAACAAGAACCTGCTCACGCGTATCAACCGCGAGCTCGCCGGTGGCTTTCGCCTCGAGACGTTCACGCACGTTGCGCTTTGGAACGCCGAACTCTCACGCATCGAGATGCACTTGGAGAGCACTTGTGATCAGAGCGTGCCGATCCGCGGGCTCGAGCTGACCGTCACCTTCCGGCGCGGTGAACGGATCCACACGGAATCGAGCATCAAGTACGATCTCGCGCACGTCGACCGACTCTTAGCCGAGAGCGGTTGGACTCGTGAGCAGACCTTCTATGATCAAAAGCGCTATTTCGGCGCGCACGTGGCACGCGCCGGCGCGAGTCACGCCACGGAGTGCTCGTGAGCGCCACTCGCAAACGGACTGCCGGCGCGCGGGCGACCAAAAAAGCGCCCCGGCGTCCGAACGTCAAACTCGATCACGTCTCTTTGCCCGTGAAGCGGCTCGCCGCTGCCCGCAAGTTCTACGAGGCCACGCTCGGCGCGCTCGGCATGACCATCAATATGGACGTCGGTGACGCGTTTGGCATGGGGTCCAACAGCCAGAAAATATTCTGGATCGTGCAGCACGCGCGCGCCTCGGGCGGCGCGCATCACGCCTTCAGCGTCGCGAGTCGCTTGGACGTCGAGCGCTTCCACGCGGCGGGGCTGCGCGCAGGCGGTACGGATCACGGCCGCCCCGGACCACGACCCAACTACGGCCCCAACTACTACGCGGCTTTCGTGAAGGATCCCGAGGGCAACAACATCGAGGCAGTTTGCTACAAGCGCGCGCCTAGGCGGAAAACCTAGCTCGCTTGCTCCGTGTCGCAAAATCGACCGAGTTCGCGTCGATTTAGTGCCTGCCGAGGGAGGCGCAAAATGCGCGGTTTGTAATTCTGTCGTTCCTCTGGAATGCAATCTGGATACTTGTGTCGCGCTTGGGAGTAGGTCACGAATACACTCCTCACGCCGGCAGATACGGTTTTTGATTTCGTAGCGCGATCGATCGGATGAGACACACGTCCCCCACTCACGGGCTGGCGCCTCACCCTTTGACGAGTGTTGGTGCACGCACAGCGACCCGCAAACGCGCAGCCTCTGCGCTACGCCGGATGTCCGTGCTCGCTCTGCTCGTTGCGCCGATGCTGCTGCTCGTCGACTCGGTCGTGCTCAAGACACGCTCCTCGGCGGCCAATGGTGTGGCGTCGGAGAGCGCCGCGCCGAGCGTCTCCGGAAACATTACCCACGGTGAGCACCCGACGCCGCGTGGCGTCAGCGCCGAGTTCGACGGTCAGAATCGAGTGCGAACGGACGTGCCGGTCGACCCGGGTCCTCGCCCGGGCGTAGCGGGCGCAGGCGGGCCCATCCTGCACGGCGACGACCGCGCCGCGGAGCAAGCGGCGGCCGCTGCCTGTATCTCGGGCCTGGCCCCCGCGATGCTCACGCAATGCGTACGAGCGTTCCTGCGATTTCAGGAGACGAGCTCCGTCTCCGGAACGTTGCCGGGTGAAGCCGGAGGCGGCCTTGGACCGTCGTTCAGCGGGAACAGCTGCGCCATGTGTCACTCGCAGCCCGCCATCCTCGGCAGCGCGCCCTCTCCGCGGAGTCCCCAGCATCCACGGCCCAATCCTCAAGTGGAGCTCGCGACGCTCGACGGCGCCAGAAATCGCATCCCGCCGTTCATCACCGTCGACGGCCCGATCCGGAAGGTCCTTTTCAAGAGCGACAACGACACACACGCGCTCTACACGATCGCGGGGCGCAGCGACGCACGCGGCTGCAGTCAGGAACAACCGGATTTTTCCGTGAACCTCGCCGAGAATAACCTCAGCTTTCGCATTCCGCTCGCGCTCTTCGGGCTGGGTTTGGTGGAGGCGGTGTCCGAGACGACGCTGCGCGCGAACCTCGACGCAAACAAGAGCGCAGCGCTCGGCATCGCGGGCACCTTCAACAAGTCGAACAACGACGGCACGCTCGCGCGCTTTGGCTGGAAGGCGCAGAGCAACTCGATCTTGATCTTTGCCGCCGAGGCGTACAACACCGAGATCGGCGTCACGAACGAGTTGTTTCCGCACGAGCGCGGCGCGGCTCCGGGTTGCGCGCTGAACGGTACGCCCGAGGACACCACGGACCCGACGCGCTCGGGTTCGCCGTCCGACGGGAGCTCCGATGTCCAAAATTTTGCGCTCGCGATCCGGCTATCGGCGCCGCCCGTTCCCGCCGCTCCGCCGGGTGTGTCGCCCGCTTCGCTGCTGAACGGCGAGCGGCAGTTCAGCCGCATGGGCTGCGGAAATTGCCACACGCCGGCGCTCACCACGGCGACGTCCAACCTCGACCCTGCGTTGTCCGGGGTCACCATCCACCCGTTTTCGGATTTTGCTCTCCACCACATGGGTCAGGATCTGGCGGACGGCATCGCCCAGGGCGGCGCGGGGCCCGATCAGTTCCGCACGACGCCGCTCTGGGGCTTGGGGCAGCGGCTATTCTTTTTGCACGACGGACGTACGAGCGATCTATCGGCCGCGATCGTGGCGCACGTCAGCGCGGGATCCGAAGCCAATGCCGCGGTCGCCAGTTTTCAACTCGCCGCCGCCGGCGATCGCCAGGACGTACTGAACTTCTTGCGCTCTCTCTAGGACGGAAACATCACCCAGTGCTTCGACGAGCAAACACCATGACCGACGACATATGCACGAACGAGCGCGCGCGCGCGGCGGAGACGTCGGGCGCTGTGATCGATCTCGCCATGGAGAGATACGCGGCTGGTGACGACGCCGCTTTTGCGCTCCTATACGACTCGCTTGCGCCGCGCATACTGGGTTACCTCGCGCGCCGCACCCGGGATCGAGCAGACGCCGAGGACATCTTGCAACAGACGATGCTGCACGTTCACCGCTCGCGGGAGGCGTTCATTCCCGGCTCCGAGGTGGCGCCCTGGGCGTTTGCCAT